>DATMUX010000798.1:0-7445 GCA_035563695.1 Acidimicrobiia bacterium | reverse complement strand
GAGCCGGTCCATCGCCGTGCACAGCCGCGTGAAGTTTGCGTCCGACCCCGCCACGATGCACACGTACTTCCCGTCGCGGGTCGGGTAGTTGTCGAGGGGCGCGGAGTTCGCGAGCCGGTTGCCCTCGCGGTTGCGCACGACGCCGAGCCGGTCGTACGCGGCGAGCGTCCATTCGAGGATGCGCAGTGGCGCGCCGTAGAGCGCAGCGTCGATCACCGCGCCCGTACCGCCGCGCGCGTCGCGCGCGTACAACGCCGACGCGGCCGCCTGGGCCGCGAACACGCCGGCGAGATAGTCGGAGATGGTCACGCCCACACGTACAGGCGGACGGTCGGGGTAGCCGGTCAGATGCAGCAATCCGCCGTATCCGATGCCGACCCGGTCGAGACCGGGCCGCGCGGAGTACGGGCCGTCCTGTCCGAACATCGAGATCCGCACCGTGATCAACCGGTCCGGAAGCGCGCCGGGGTCGATGTTCCACTGTTCGAGTGTCCCGGGACGGAAGTTCTCGACGACGACGTCGGCCGTCGCCGCGAGCCGGCGGAAGAGATCCTGGCCCTCGGCGGTGCGCAGGTCGAGGGTCACGCTCTTGCGCCCGCGCCCTTCGACCGCCCAGAACAACGAGTAGTCGCCGTCGAACGGACCGATCTCGCGCATGAAGTCGCCGCGACGCGGCTGTTCGATCTTGATCACCTCCGCGCCCTGCTCGCCGAGCAGGCCCGCGCAGAACGGTGCGGCGATGCGCGTGCCGAGATCGAGGACGCGCACGCCGTCCAGCGGCCGCGTCACGACCGGCCCTGCTCCTTCTTCACCGCGTCCATCCCGCCGGCGCGGCGCGCCTCGACCCGGTCGAGCGCGGTCGGGGTGTTCGACACGAACTGGTGCAGCATGAAGTGGTACCGCCACGACTCGCGCTGGCCCATCAGATCGACCATGTGGTTGATCGACGCCTTGACGGCTTCGGCGGTGAGCGGCGGGACGCGCGCGATCTGCTCGGCCATCGCCCGGGCGGAGTCGAGGAGCTCGGCGCGCGGCACGACGCGGTTGACGAGACCGTAGCGTTCCGCTTCGGCCGCACCGAACTCCTGCGCGCAGAACAGGAACTCCTTCGCCTTGCGCGGACCGAGCTCCCAGGGCTCGACGAGCAGCTCGACGCCGACGCCCGACATGGGCAGCACGGGATTCGAGAAGCGCGCGTCGTCGGCCGCGACGATGAGGTCGCACATGCACGCGAGCATGAGCCCGGCCGCCGAGCAGACGCCCTGCACCGCCGCGATCGTCGGCTTGCGGAAGTCGCGGATCTTCACGAGCTTGTCGAAGTACATGACCTGTTCGTGGCGGAGCTTGCCTTCCGGCGTCGCCCGCATCTTCGCCCAGCGTTCCTCGCCCGCGAGGATCTCCTTCAGGTCGTGACCCGCCGAGAACTGCTTGCCGTCGCCCGCGAGCACGACGACCCGTACGTCGTCGTCGGTGCCGGCCCGGTCGAACGCGGCGTCGATCTCGTCGATCATCTGACTGTTCTGGGCGTTGGCCGCCTCGGGCCGTGCGAGGGTGATGGTCGCGACGGGGCCGTCGACGGCGTAGCGGATGGTCGAGCTCACGGGCGCGGATGCTAGTGGCGGAGCACTTCGCCCCGGCTCACGACTCGCCCTTACTGCGAAGCCCGCGCGTGCCGAGACCCTGAAGATGGACCCGGCGGAGCTCCCGGCGGGGCGCGGCCCGAGCGGTCGGCGCGCTGATCGCCCCGGTCGTCGCGTGCCTGCGGGGTGACGACGCGGGCGTGCGGGTGCTGCTCGAGGACACCCGCGAGCGCGGAGCGGTGGCCGGCGTGGTGCGCGCCGCCCCGGCCGTCGCGCGTGTGTACCTGCGGCTCGCGCCACCGCCCGGCGGGGCCGACGAGATCGTGCAGCGGTTCCCCGACGCGGCGATCGAACGCTTCGGTTGCGATCCGGAGCTCGTGGCGCTCGGTGTCGAATGTCTCCACGTTGCACGCGTCGCGCCGCCCGTCGACGTGCTCGCCCGGAACGTCTTCGTCGAGGACGCGCTCGAACACGGCGAGCTGCACGCGCTCGAAGGCGCGGTCGCGTCGTGCTGGTGGTGCGCCCTCCTCAGCGCGCGGCTGCGCGCGGTCGACCCGATCGCGGAGGCCGCGGCGATGTGCCGCTACGTGGCGCGCGTCGCCTGACACCGCGACGCGTCGCTCACGTGACGGTGAGCGTCCCGTGCATGAAGCTGTGAATGTTGCAATGGAACGCGTAGGAGCCCGCGGCCGCCGGCGCCGTGAACGTCGCGGTCCCGCCGCCCGGCACCGTGACGTTGAAGCCGCCCTTGTCGGCGGTGACCGTGTGCGTGGTGCCGTCCATGTTCTTCACCGTCACCGTCGCGCCGGCCTTCACGGGCTTGGCCGTGAAGGCGAGGTTCTGGATCGTGATCTCGGCCGCGCCGGTGTTCCCGCTGCTCGACGAGCTCTTGCTCGAGCTGCCGCACGCCGCGAGGCCCACCGCGAGGAGGCCAGCCAGGAGAAGAATGACGAGACGTCGCATACCCCTATTACGTAGCGCACCTCGACGCCGGTTCAGCGGATCTCGCGCGGGAGCCCCAGGGTGCGCTCGCCGATCACGTTGCGCTGGATCTCGTTCGTGCCTGCCCAGATCGAGCTGGCCTGGTAGTACAGCCACGACCGCTGCCACGCGCCCTCACCCGGGTTGCCGGCCGCGCCCCGCCACAGCGGCTGCGCCGGGCCCAGCACCGCCATCGCCGTGTCGTGCAGCCGCTTGCTCATCTCGCTCCACCAGAGCTTGTTGATGCTGCCGACCGGTCCGGGCTCGGCGCCCTTGGCGGTGCGGGAGATCGACCGCCAGTTGTGGAGCTGGAAGATGCGCACCTCCACGAACGCCTGGGCGAGGCGGGGCGCGAGCCGCGGATCGGCGAACGCGTCCCGCTCGGCGCCGAGCCGCAGGAGCTCGTCGAGCAGCTGTGCATGGATGACGAGCTGGCGCGGGTTCACGCCCCGCTCGTGCGTCAGGGTCGAGTTCGCGACCCGCCAGCCCTCGTGCAACGGCCCGACGAGCTGGTCGTCGGGCACGAAGACGTCATCGAAGAACACTTCGTTGAACTCCGACTCGTCCGTGATCTGGCGCAGCGGCCGCACGTCGACTCCCGGTGCGTGCATGTCGACGACGAGCGCCGAGATCCCTTTGTTCTTCGGGACGTCGGGATCGGTACGGGCCAGGCACCAGCCCCAGTCGGCGAACTGCGCGTAGCTCGTCCACACCTTCTGGCCACTCACGCGGAAGCCGCCGTCGACCTTCGTCGCGCGCGTCGTGAGCGAGGTGAGGTCGCTGCCCGCGCCGGGCTCACTGAACAGCTGGCACCACAGCTCCGACGCGTCGAGGATCCGCGGCAGCCAGCGTTCCTTCTGTTCGGGCGTGCCGTGCGCGAGCAGCGTCGGCCCGACCAGGTTCACGCCGATGCGCCCGACGAGCTCCGGGGCGCGGGCCCGGGCCAGCTCCTCGGTGACGATGTAGTGCTCGACGGGGCCGCCGCCGCGGCCGCCGTACTCGCGTGGCCAGGCCACGCCGACGAGCCGGCCGCTCGCGAGCTTCGCCTGCCACGTGCGGCCGAACGCGACCTCGTCGGCGAGGTCGTCGAAGCGCGGCGGCAGGCCCCGGCCGTACTCCCACGGCAGGTTGGCGTGCAGCCAGGTGCGGACTTCGTCACGCAGCTCGGCTTCGGCGGGCGTCGGGCGCAGATCCATGGCAGCGCGGACCGTAGCGCAGCGCCGCCGTGAAGTTCGCGCTCGTCGCCCGTGCGCGCCGCCGTTCAGGTGCGCTGCTCGATCGGCACGTACTTGCGCTCGGTGGGGCCGGTGTAGATCTGGCGAGGACGGCCGATCCTCGTCTTGTCGTTCTCGTGGCCCTCTTTCCAATGCGCCAGCCAGCCCGGGAGCCGGCCGATCGCGAAGAGCACCGGGAACATGTTGATGGGGAATCCCATCGCCCGGTAGATCAATCCCGAGTAGAAGTCGACGTTCGGGTACAGCTTCCGCTCGATGAAGTACTCATCGGTGAGGGCGACGTGTTCGAGCTCGAGCGCGATGTCGAACAGCGAGTCGTTCGAGCCCAGCTCGTTCAGCACGCGCTCGGCGGTGTTCTTGAGGATGCGGGCGCGCGGGTCGTAGTTCTTGTAGACGCGGTGGCCGAAGCCCGAGAGCCGGAAGGGGTCGTTCGCGTCCTTGGCGCGGGCCACTGCCCTCTGCACGCTGCCACCCGACGCCCGGATCTCCTCGAGCATCTCGATCGCGGCCTGGTTCGCACCGCCGTGCAGCGGCCCCCAGAGCGCGTCGATGCCGGCCGCGATCGACGCGTAGATGTTCGCGTCGGACGATCCGACGAGGCGCACGGTCGACGTCGAGCAGTTCTGCTCGTGGTCGGCGTGGAGGATGAGCAGCTGCTTCAGCGCGTGCACGACGGTAGGGGAGACCTCGAACGGCTCGGTCGGGAGCGCGAACATCATCCGCTGGAAGTTCTCGATGAGGTCGAGCGAGTTGTCGGGGTAGAGGAACGGCTGGCCGATCGACTTCTTGTACGAGTACGCGGCGATCGTGGGCAGCTTCGCGAGGAGCCGGATGATCGAGAGCTCGACGTGCTCGGGGTCGTGCGGGTCCTCGCTCGACTGGTAGAAGGTCGCGAGCGCGTTGACGACCGACGCGAGCGTCGCCATCGGGTGCGCGTCCTTGGGGAACGCGTCGTAGAAGCGCTTCACGTCCTCGTGCAACATGGTGTGCTTGCGGACGCGGAGGCTCAGCTCGTCGCGCTCGGCCGTGGTCGGCAGCTCGCCGTAGATCAGGAGCCACGCGGTTTCGAGGAACGACGGGTGCTCCTGGTCGGCCAGGGCCTCGATGTCGTAGCCGCGGTACCGGAGGATGCCGGCGTCGCCGTCGATGTAGGTGATCGCCGACTCCGTCGCCCCGGTGTTCATGTAGCCGTAGTCGAGGGTGATGAGACCGGTCTCGGCGCGCAGCCTCGAGATGTCGATCGCGAATTCGTCCTCGGTGCCGCGTACCACGGGAAGCTCGATCTCGCGGCCGTTCCACACGAGCCTGGCGGGCGCTTCCGACATGGCGGCTCCTTCGTCTCGTCCCTCGCGAATCTATCGGTGGCCGCAGGTCCTGGTTGACGCCGCGGCGGCTGCGCCTGCGAGACTCCGGGCATGGATTTCGACCTCTCGGACGACCAGCTCGCGCTTCGCGACGGTGCGCGGGAGCTGCTCGACGGCCTAGCGTCGCCGGCACAGCTCCGGGCGCATGCCGCGACGGGCGCCGGGTTCGACCCCGGCTTGTGGCGCGGCATGGCGGAGCAGGGATGGCTCGGTGTGGAGGTCGACGAGGCGCGCGGTGGCGTCGGGTTGGGCGCGGTCGAGGTCGTGGTGTTGTGCGAGGAGCTCGGTCGCCACGCGGCTCCTGCACCGTTTCTGGCGACCGTGCTTGCGCTCGACGCGCTCGCCGGCGACGGAGACGATCGGTGGTCCGAGCGATTGCTCGCAGGTGACGCGATCGCGTGCGTCGCGTGGGACGCGGACGCGCCCGTCCCCTACGCGCCGTCGGCCGACATCGCGGTCGTGCTCGGCGGCGACGGCGTCTACCTCCAGGAGCTCACCGAACGGCCGCGGCGCGAGCCGGCGATGGACCTCACGCGTGAGCTTGGGTGGCTCTCGTTCGACCCCGCTCGGGCCCGTCGCCTCGGTGGCGACGACGCCCGCACCCGGCTGCTCGACCGCGGCGCGGCGTTCACCTGCGCCGACCTCCTCGGCAGCGCGGGACGCGCGCTCGATATGGCGGTGGAGTACGCGAAGGAGCGAGTGCAGTTCGGGCGCCCGATCGGCTCGTTCCAGGCCGTCAAGCACCGCTGCGCCGACATGCTCGTCGACGTCGAAGGGATGCGGTCGACGGCGTACTGGGCCGCGTGGTGCATCGGCGCCGGGGACGCCGACGCGTCGATCGCGGCGTCGACGGCGAAGGTGTGGTGCTCCGACGCGTCGAAGCGCGTCATGGCGTCGGCGCTCCAGGTGCACGGCGGCATCGGGTTCACCTGGGAGCACGATCTCCACTTCTTCATGAAGCGCGCCCAGCTCGACCAGCTGGCGTTCGGCGACGCGTCGTTCCATCGGGCCCGGCTCGCGCAGCTGTTGCGCCCGCGCGTCGAGGCCGGCGATTCGGTCGTGTAATACGGCCTGCTCTAGCTGTAGTTCCCAATGACGTTGGTCAGTACGGGTCTCCTTGGAGACTGGGGGTGCTGAAGCCTCCAACTCCAAGGAGAACCCGTGAAACTGCACGGTAACGCCAAGCTCACCCCTGTTCAGCGTCGCTTGCTCGTCGGCCGGGTGCTCGAGGAGCACTGGACGTATGCGGACGCAGCGGACGCCGCCGGCGTCAGTGAACGGACCGCGTATCGGTGGGTTGCTCGTTGGCGCGGCGGTGATCATGAGCTCGCAGATCGGTCATCGGTGCCTCTCCGAATGCCTGGTCGAACCGCCGTTCGACGCGAGCGTCTCATCGAGCAGCTGCGTCGCACGCGAATGACCTCGCCGAAGATCGCGGCGAGGTTGGGGATGGCGGTGTCGACCGTGTGCGCGGTGCTTGCGCGTCTTGGACTCAACCGGTTGTCTCGCCTGGGCCCGCCCGAGCCGCCCAATCGGTATGTACGCCGCCGGCCGGGTGAGCTCGTGCACGTTGACATCAAGAAACTCGCTCGTTTTGTGCGTCCCGGACACCGCGTGATGGGCCGCGACGCTCCCGGCATGCGGGCACAGATCCGCCAAGGCTGGGAGTTCGTGCACGTCGCCGTGGATGACTACAGCCGCGTGGCATACGTCGAGGTCCTGCCCGACGAAACGGCCGCGACGGCGATCGGGTTCGTGGAACGGGCCATGAGTTGGTTCGCGATGCACGGCGTGCGTGTCCGCGAACTTCTCAGCGACAACGGCAGCTGCTACATCGCCCACGATTTCGCACGCGCGTGCCGCCGCCTGCGAATCAAGCACATCCGCACGCGTCCACACCGTCCTCGCACGAATGGCAAAGCCGAGCGTTTCATCCAGACGCTCCAACGCGAGTGGGCGTACGCCGCCGTCTACCAGACCAGCGATCACCGAGCACGAGCACTTCCGCGATGGGTCCGCTTCTACAATCAGCGCCGACCCCATGGCAGCCTCGGTCACCAACCACCCATAAGCCGTCTACCGACGGCAGCCTGACCAACGTGTCTGGGAACTACAGCTAGATCGGCCACGACTCTGGATCGGAATACCCCCGGGGGTATCCTGGTTGGGTGGGGTACGACCCGATCGAGGAGGCCGCTATGGGCACCGTTGCCCTGACCGCAGACACGTTCGAGGCCACGGTTTCGCAAGAGGGCATCGTGCTCGTCGATTGGTGGGCGTCATGG
>DATMUX010000797.1:0-2550 GCA_035563695.1 Acidimicrobiia bacterium | reverse complement strand
CGGCGGGCGCGACGATGTTCACCCAAACTCCGGTGCCGAGCTCGAAGCCGGCCATCACGGTCACCCGCGGCACGACGTCGACCCACCAGTGGAACTGCCGGTCGTGATCGCGCGGCGCGGTCTCGATCACGACGTTGTACGCGATCTCGCCGAGGACACCGTGGATGCGGGCAAGGGTGTCGCGCAGCGTCACGGCGACGGCGGTGATCGTGTCTTCGGGCGCGGTGTCGAATCGGTTGCCGCCGGCGCGCGCGGCGATGCGTGCCGCGAACGGCGTGGTCGACGCGCGGGGACACCACGCCACGACCTCGCCGTTGACGAAGCGATCGTGCTGGTCGTGGGTGAAGCGCTCGGGCGTGAAGCGATCGAGACGCGCCTGCACGCGCGGTGGGACGAAGTCGAGCGCCACCACTTGCGCGTGCGGGTGCTCGATCGACGCCCCGGCGGCCTTGCCGTGGTTGACGAACGCCTGGGTGTGCACGAAGCCCTGCGCGAGGAGCGCGCGCGTGCGATCGCGCACGGTCAGGAGCGCCTCCGCCGCGGCCGTCTCGGTCAGCGCACCGAAGTCGCGGTCGTGCGCGGGCGAGAGGATCACGACCTCGTGCGCTCCCGGCACGGCGCGGCCGACGATCGGGTACTTGTTGGGCACGACCCGTACGCGCCATCCGGGCGTGTCGGGAGCGCCGTCGCCGGTGCGGGCGACCTCGGGCGGCGTCTCGGTCTCGTTGCCCGCGCAGAAGGGGCAGCTGTCCACCGCGGCGGGCAACGGTGCGGAGTGCACGCGGAACGTGTCCGGCCGCAGGGCGCGCGCGGGCGCGAGGATCACGTGGTCGCCGGTGAGCTCGTCGACGAGCAGCTGCTGCACGGGCCGGACCTCCTGCGGCTGGCCAGGGTAGGGCTCCGGGGCGGCCTAGCCTGGCAACATGCCCGTGCGCTTCGTGATCATCGGCGGCGGCCCCGCCGGCAACACCGCGGCCACCGTCGCCGCATCGCTCGGGGCCGAGGTGACGATGATCGAACGCGACATCATCGGCGGCGCCGCGCACCTCTGGGACTGCATTCCGAGCAAGGCGATGATCGCGACGGGCAACGAGCTCGGCGAGCTCGCGCACGCCCAGACGATGGGCCTCGATGCGTCGGGCCGGCTCGACGTGGATGCGCTGCGCGAGCGCGTCGCCACGATGGAGCAAAAGCTGTGCGACAGCGTCACCAGCCTGCTCGAATCGCAGGGCGTCCGGTTGCTGTGCGGCACCGGACGGCTCACGGGCGCGTACACGGTGGCGGCCGAGACCGCCGACGGGACCGAGGAGCTCGAGGCCGACGCGATCCTGCTCTCCACGGGATCACGTCCCCGCGTGCCCGAGTGGGCCGTCATCGACGGCGAGCGCGTGCTGACGACCCGCCAGGCCTACCCGCCGCCCGACATCCCCGAGCACCTCGTCGTGGTCGGCTCGGGTGTCACGGGCGTCGAGTTCACGCACATGTTCAGCGCGCTCGGCGCGCAAGTGTCGCTGATCGTGTCCCGCCAGCAGGTCCTGCCCTACAAGGACCCGGAGGTGGCAGCCGTGCTCGAGGACGAGTTCCTCCGGCGCGGGGTCAAGCTGCTGAAGGGCGCGCGCGCGACCGCCATCGGGCGCGAAGACGACAAGGTGTTCATCGCGTGCGACGACGGCCGCGCGGTCGACGGCTCGCACGCGCTGCTCTGCATCGGATCGGTGCCGAACAGCGAAGGCCTCGGTTGCGAGATCGCCGGCGTCGATCTCGACGAGCACGGCTATGTGCCCGGCAATCGCCACTGCCAGACGAACATCCCGCACATCTACTCCGCCGGAGACGTCTCGGGCCGGCTCCCCCTGTCGTCGGTCGCGGCGATGCAGGGCCGCAAGATCGCGGAGCACGTCATGGGTCTCACGGCCCGCGCCCACCGCCATCTCGACTACGACAAGGCCGCCCAGGCGATCTTCACCGATCCGGAGATCGCGGAGGTCGGCGTCGCCGAAGCCGAGGCGTTCGCGGCCGGGCGCAAGCTGCGCGTCACGAAGGTCCCCTTCTCGGCGAACCCCAAGGCCTTGATCAACGGCGACACGCGCGGCTTCGTGAAGATCCTCTCGGACCCGGCGACGGGGGTGGTGCTCGGTGGTGCGATCGTCGGCCGCAACGCCGCCGAGCTGATCTCGGTCATCGCGGTCGCGGTGACGAACCATCTGAAGGTCGTCGACATCGTCGACTCGCTGCTCGTGCACCCCGCACTGGCCGAGTCCCTCGCCGACGCGGCGTCCTGAGCCGGCCGTGCGCGCGCTCGTCACGGGGGTTGCAGGGTTCGTCGGCAGCAATCTCGCGGAGGCCTTGCTCGCGCGCGGCGACACCGTGCTCGGGGTCGACTGCTTCACGCCGTACTACGACCGGACCGACAAGGAACGCAATCTCGACGTGCTCCGGGCCGCCGCTCGCTTCGAGCTGGTGGAGGCCGACCTTCGGGATGCGCCGATCGAGCCGATGCTCGACGGTGTCGATGTCGTGTTCCATCAAGCCGCGCAGGCGGGCGTGCGG
>DATMUX010000796.1:0-8267 GCA_035563695.1 Acidimicrobiia bacterium | reverse complement strand
CGCGCGCTCGAACCGCCTAGGGTCCGACCCGCGCAACACGAACTATGCCGGCGGCAACACGTCGGCGAAGGGACTCGAGCGCGATCCCGTGACCGGTGAAGACGTCGAGCTGCTCTGGGTGAAGGGCTCCGGCGGCGATCTCGGCACGCTTACCGAGCCGGGACTCGCGGTATTGCGCCTCGACCGCCTGCGCGCGCTCGTCGACGTCTATCCGGGTGAGGCGCGCGAGGACGAGATGGTGGCGGCGTTCGACTTCTGCTGCCACGGCCGGGGCGGTGCCGCGCCGTCGATCGACACCGCCATGCACGCGCTGGTTCCGGCCGCGCACGTCGATCATCTCCATCCCGACAGTGCGATCGCGATCGCGACGGCGGTGGACGGCGAGCGGCTGACGAAGGACGTCTACGGCAACCGGGTCGTGTGGGTGCCGTGGCGGCGCCCCGGCTTCCAACTCGGTCTCGACGTCGCGGCGATCCACGAGGCGCACCCCGAGGCCGTCGGCGTGATCCTCGGCGGGCACGGCATCACCGCGTGGGGCTCGACGAGCGACGCGGCCGAGGCGAATTCCCGCTGGATCATCGACACGGCGCAGCGCTACATCGATGCCAACGGGCGCCCGCGCCCGTTCGGCGCGCCGGTCGAAGCGCGCGCGCCGTTGCCCGAAGCCGAGCGGAAGGAGAAGGCGGCGGCGCTCGCACCGCATGTGCGCGCGATCGCATCACGCGACCACCGCATGGTCGGGCACTTCACCGACACCGAGCCGGTGCACGAGTTCCTCTCGGGGGAGAAGCTGTTCGCGCTCACCGAGCTCGGCACCTCGTGCCCCGACCACTTCATCCGCACCAAGATCAAGCCGCTCGTCCTCGACCTCCCCGCGTCGGCACCGGTCGACGCATGCCTCGCGCGACTCACCGAGCTGCACGAGACCTACCGCGCCGGTTACGCGGCGTATTACGAACGGCACGCGACGCCGGATTCACCGGCGATGCGCGGCGCCGATCCGGCCGTCATCCTCGTCCCGGGCGTCGGCATGTTCTCCTACGGCCGCGACAAGCAGACCGCGCGGGTCGCCGGCGAGTTCTACGTCAATGCCATCAGCGTGATGCGAGGCGCGGAGTCGATCTCGGGCTACGCGCCCATCTCCGAACGCGAGAAGTTCCGTATCGAGTACTGGGCGTTGGAGGAAGCGAAGCTGCAGCGGCGCCCCGCGCCGAAGCGGCATGCGGCACGGATCGCGCTCGTCACCGGTGGCGCGAGCGGCATCGGGCGGGCCGTCGCGGGGCAGTTGGCCGCCGAGGGCGCGTGCGTCGTGATCGCCGATCTGGACGCCGACGATGCGCGCGCCGCGGCCGAGGCGATCGGCACGACCGACGCGGCGATCGGCGTCGCGGCCGACGTGTGCGATCCCGGCGACGTCCGTGACGCGGTCGACGCGGCGTTGCTCGCCTTCGGCGGGATCGATCTCGTCGTCAACAACGCCGGCTTGTCGATCTCGAAGTCGCTGTTCGACACCACCGAGCGCGACTGGGATCTGCAGCACGAGGTCATGGCCAAGGGGAGCTTCCTCGTTGCCCAGGCCGCGGCCCGAGCGATGATCGATCAGCGGCTCGGCGGCGACATCGTCTACATCGTCTCGAAGAACGCGGTCGTCGCCGGCCCGAACAACGTGGCGTACGCGGCGACGAAAGCCGATCAGGCGCACCAGGTGCGGCTGCTCGCGGCGGAGCTCGGCGAGCACGGCATCCGCGTGAACGGCGTGAACCCCGACGGCGTCGTGCGCGGCAGCGGGATCTTCGCGGGCGGATGGGGCGCGCAGCGCGCGGAGGTGTACGGGGTGGCCGAGGAAGAGCTCGGCGCTTTCTACGCGCGGCGCACGCTGTTGCAGCGAGAAGTGCTGCCCGAGCACGTGGCGCGCGCCGTGTCGGTGCTCGCGTCTGCGGAGTTCGACCACACCACCGGACTGCTCGTCCCCGTCGATGCGGGTGTCACGGCCGCGTTCCTCCGGTGATGGAACCGCTTTCGCCTCCCGTGTTCGCGGCGATCGATCTGGGCGCGTCGAGCGGCCGCGTTGTCGCCGGCGTGATCCGAAACGGCGACGTCGAGCTGCGCACGATGCACCGGTTCCCGAACGCGCCGCGCGAACAAGGCGGCCACCTCCGCTGGAATCTCACCGCGCTCTTCGACGAGGTGCTCACCGGCCTGGCTCGCCTCGCGCGCGAGTTCGGGCATGTCACGTCCGTCGGCGTCGACACGTGGGGCGTCGACTACGGGCTGCTCGATGCCGGCGGCCGGCTACTGGCCGAGCCCGTCGCCTACCGCGACGGCCGCACCACCGCCCTCGTCGACGCGGTTCACGAACGCGTCGGCCGTGACGAGCTCTACCGCATCACCGGCGTGCAGTTCCTGCCGTTCAACACGATCTATCAACTCGCCGCCGAGCAGCGCGGCGAGCCGTGGGCGGAGGCCGCGCACATCGTGCTGCTCCCGGACCTGATCGCCTACTGGCTCACCGGCGAACTGCGCACGGAGGCGACGAACGCGTCCACGACGGGATTGCTCGACGTGCGCTCGGGAAATTGGTCGGCCGAGTTGCTCGGGCGGCTCGACATCAGCCCGGCGCGGCTCCCGCCGATCGAGCAGCCGGGCTCCGTGCGCGGGCGGATCCGCCCCGAGCTCTGCGCGCGGCTCGGGCTCGATCCGTCGACCGACGTGATCACGGTCGGCTCGCACGACACGGCTTCCGCCGTCGTCGGCGTTCCCGCGACCGCGCGGCCGTGCGCGTTCGTCTCGAGCGGCACCTGGTCGCTCGTGGGTTGTGAGCTCGACGCCCCGGTGATGACGGCGCAGGCGCGGGACGCGAACTTCACGAACGAGCGCGGGGTCGACGGCCGGATTCGGTTCTTGCGCAACACCGGTGGCCTGTGGCTGTTGCAGGAATCGCTGCGATCGTGGGCCGAGGCGGGCCGCACCTTCGACGTCGCGAGCCTGCTCGAGGAGGCCGCGGCGTTGCCCGATGAGGGCCGGCGCGTCGACGTCGACGATCCTTTGTTCGTGGCGCCCGGTGACATGCCGGCGCGCATCGCGGCCGCGGCCGGGTCCCGGGAGCTGACGCCGGCGGCGACGGCGCGCTGCATCGTCGACTCCCTCGCCGCCGCCTTCGCCCGAACGGTGCACGCCGCGGTCGCGCTCGCGGGCGTCGACGTCGCGGTCGTGCACCTCGTCGGCGGCGGCTCGAGGAGCGACCTGCTCTGCCGTCGCACGGCCGACGGCGCGGGGCTTCCGGTCGTCGCCGGCCCGGTCGAGGCCACGGCGCTGGGGAACGTGCTCGTGCAAGCGCGTGCGCGCGGTGTGATGCCGGCGTCGCTCGACGAGATGCGAGCCGCGATGGCTCGATCCCCCGGCCTACGCCGGTACGAACTGTCCGGCACCCTGATCCCTTGAACGTGGAGGTTCCACCCATGCTGGTCCGCTCAGTTCGGCGATGGAGCGCCACGTTGATCGTCGTTGTGCTCGCCGCGGCGTGCACGACGTCGAAGAGCAGTAGCTCGTCGGCGCCCGGCGCGACCTCCTCGGGGAGCGCCGCGCTCACGGCCTCGGCGCGCGGTGTCACGGCCAACACGATCAAGATCGGCTTCAGCTACATCGATCTCGAGGCGCTGGCCAAGACCGGGATCATCAAGATCGACCATGGCCCCTACGAGCAGATCATCAACGCACTCGTCGACGACATCAACGCGCACGGTGGCGTGAACGGCCGCAAGCTCGTGTTGTTCACCGCGAAGTACTCGCCGATCGGCAACACCGAGCAGCTCGCCGCGTGCGCGAAGCTGACCGAGGACGACCAGGTCTTCGCGGTGCTCAACGGGTTCCTGGGTGACAACAACCTGTGTGTCGTCCAGCAACACGCCACGGCGTTGGTCGGCGGCACGACGACCCAGCTGACGCCTGCGAACCTCGCCAAGGCGAACGCGCCGTGGGCGAGCACCGCGGCGACGAGCGAACGCTCGATCGACGCGCTCGTCAAGGCGATGGACAAGAACGGCGCCCTGAAGGGTCACACGATCGGTGTGTACGCCGCGCAGATCGCCAACAAGCCGCTGATCGATGCCGCGGTGAAGGCGCTGACGGCCGCCGGTTCCCCGCCGGCGGCCACGGCGCTCAACGACGCGCCCGACAACGACGTCCAGGCCGCGACCGCGCAGGACAAGGTGATCGTGCAGCGCTTCACCGACGCGCACGTCGACACCGTGATCGACGTCGGCCAGTTCATTCCGGGCGCGGATTTCGACAACGCCGGTTACCACCCGAGCCTCTACACCCTCGAGGCGGGCAACATCGCGGCGGCGGCGTTCACCAACCCGCTCGCCAAGTTCCCGATCGTCGCCGGCCTCGGCGCGAGCGGCGACCCGACCGCCGAGTTCAAGAACCCGGCGTTCGTGCACTGCGCCGCGGTCTGGAAGGAGGCGACGGGGAAGGTGATCGAGAACCAGTTGCAAGAGGATCTCGCCGGGAAGTCGTCCGGCGACGTCGCCATGCAGATCGCGTGCTCGAACCTCCAGGTCTTCGTGCTCGGTGCCACCGCCGCGGGTGCGAACCTCGACAACGCCACATTCGAGAAGGGAATCGAGTCGCTCGGCCGGGTGCCCTCGATCGGTTCGTTCGGCCCGAACAAGCTCGATGCTCAGGACACGTTCCAGCTGCTGAAGTTCGATCCGACCTGGAAGCAAGGGCAGGGAAAGCCGCAGCTTCTCCCCATCGGTCAACCGGTCGTGTTCACCGGGTAGCGGGCTCGCGCTCCCGCTTCAGATCGGATCTTTCGCACGCCTCTGGCCTTGTGACCTGGGCATGTGCGACTATGCATGGCGAAGTAGCCAAGTGGGAGTTGTCGGGTGGAACCAGGGATTGGATCTCGGCGCCGCCGCGCGGGCGTGCTCGCGGCGCTGATCGTCTGTACGGGGTTGTGCCTCGTCGCGGCCGCGCGGTCCGTCGGTGCGGACGTGTCGAGCCCGGATCTGAGCTCTGTCAGTCTGGCCCTGACTCCTGTGGCCACGGGCCTGGCGAGGCCGGTTGCCGCGGCCTGGCGCAAAGGCGACTCTCGCATGTATGTCGTGCAGCAGGCCGGCTCGATCGTCATCGTCAACTCCGACGGCACGACATCGCCGACACCGGTGTTGAGCCTGTCGGGTCTGGGGACCGCCAACGAGCAGGGGCTGCTCGGCCTCGCGTTCTCGTCTGACGGCGCGAAGCTCTACGTCGACTTCGTCACCGCCGACGGCAACATCCACGTCGGCGAGTACACGATGGCCGGAGACGTGGCCGACACCTCGACGTACCGCGAGCTCTTGGCGATACCGCACCCGGTGAACTTGAACCATTACGGCGGTGAGGTCGCCTTCGGTCCGGACGGTGATCTCTACATCGGCACGGGCGACGGTGGTGGTGCCGGAGACCCCGCGGGCAATGCGCAGAACACCGATGTCCTGCTGGGAAAGATCCTGCGGATCGATCCGACTCCGAGCAATGGGATGCCGTACACGATCCCGCCCGACAACCCGTTCGTCCGTCAGGCCGGTACCCGGCCCGAGATCTGGATGTACGGGCTGCGCAATCCGTGGCGGTACTCGTTCGACAGCCAGACGGGCGACATGTGGATCGGCGACGTGGGTGAGTCGTCGTACGAGGAGGTCGACCTCGCGACCGCGGGTCAGGGTGGTCAGAACTACGGCTGGAACCTGCGGGAGGGCTTCCACCAATATCTCGGTCCCGAACCTACGGGTGCCGTGGATCCGCTGTTCGAAGAGGCGCACACCAACGGTTGGTGCGCGCTCATCGGTGGCTACGTCTATCGCGGCTCGGCGATCGCCAACTTGAACGGTGCATACGTCTTCGGAGACCTCTGTCGCGCCCGCCTGGTCGGCGTCGTGCAGAGCGCCGGTCAGGTGCTCCAGCAGGCGGATCTCGGCGTCAGCGTGAGCAAGCTCTCCAGCTTCGCCCAGGACCCCAACGGGGAGATCTACGCCATCAGTCTGAGCGGAACGATCTATCAGCTCACGCAGGGCACACCGCCGACGACGACCACGACGACCACTGTTGCGCCGACGACGACCACGACGACCACTGTGGCGTCGACGACGACGACGACGTCGTCGACGGTGCCGTCGAAGGTGGATCAGACGATTACGTTCGGTGCGTTGGGGGATGTGACGTTGGCGGATTCGCCGGTGACGGCGAGTGCGTCGGCGTCGTCGGGGTTGCCGGTGTCGTTCTCGACGTCGACGCCGGATGTGTGTACGTCCGGTGGTGGTTCGGGTGCGTCGATCTCGTTGGTGGGGACGGGGTTGTGCACGGTGCAGGCCGATCAGGCGGGTGATGGTGCGTACAACGCCGCGCCGCCGGTGGTGCAGAGCTTCACCGTGTTGCCGGTCGAGGTGACCACGACGACGACCGTCGCGCCTGTCGAGGGGTTCAGCGTGTCGCCGGGTGCGTTGGGCTTCGGATCGCAACGCGTCGGCACGCATGGCGCGCCGCGTGCGGTGACATTGAAGAACACGGGAACGGTGCCGGTGGTCGTGCAGAGTGTCGCCATCGGTGGTGCGAACGCGGCCGACTTCGTCGCGAGCGGTAACTGCGGCCCGGGCGGATTCCCGGTCGCGCTGGCGCCCGGCGTCTCGTGCAACCTCGGGGCGGCGTTCGTCCCGACGGCCGCCGGGCCGCGCGCAGCAAGCTTCGTCACTTCCTTCTCGTTCGATCGAGTACCGGTGGCATACCGCGCGGCGCTGCCGTCACGGGTCGTCGCACTGAGCGGCGCCGGAACCGAGGGGTACTACCTGGCCGATGCTCGAGGCGTCGTCCGCCCGTACGGCGACGCCGCTTCGTACGGCGACGCGAGGAGTGTGCATCTGGCCGCGTCCGTCATCTCGCTCGCGACGTCACCGACCGGCCGCGGATATTGGCTGCTCGGCAACGATGGCGGAGTCTTCTCGTACGGCGACGCGCACTTCTATGGTTCGACCGGCAACATCCGGTTGAACAAGCCGATCGTCGACATGTCTCCTTCGGGAACCGGCCGCGGGTACCGGCTCGTAGGCTCCGACGGCGGCGTGTTCGCCTACGGCGACGCCCATTTCTACGGTTCGACGGGCAGCATCCGGTTGAACAAGCCGATCGTCGGAATCACGTCGACACCGTCAGGCCGCGGCTACTGGCTCGTCGCATCCGACGGGGGAGTCTTCGCATTCGGTGACGCCCGCTTCCGGGGATCCGGATCCGGAGTCCATCTCATGAGTCCGGTCGTGCAGATCACGGACACTCCGTCCGGCAACGGATACTGGTTGCTCGCCGCCAACGGTCAGCTCTTGGCCTTCGGGGACGCGCACAGCTACGGCTCGGCGGCGGGGCAGCACCTCGTGGGCATGGCGAGCACGCCCGATGGTCATGGCTACTGGGAAACCACCACCGGCGGGCGCATCTTCGCGTTCGGCAATGCTGTTTCCTACGGCGACCTCGCCAACCTCGGCGTCAACGACGTCGTAGGCGTCGCCGGCACCGCCCCCATGCTCGACCCACGCCGCGGCTGAGCCGGCTCCGGTCCGCGGCGCGGGCCAGGGATGGAAGCTCTTGGAAGTGGTCGAGGAACTCGCCACGGTCGAGCGCGGCCCCGCTTCGGGCAGACACGGGCACGCACGGGGCGCGGCCACGATCGCCTCTGGCTACCCTCCGTGGTTTATGGAAAGATCTGGCAAGTCACCAAAGGACGGGAGAGGGCGAATGCTGCACCTGCCGGGAGCGCGTCGGGGCCGGGCCGCGATGGCCGCGGCCCTCATCGCTTGTTCGACGCTGGTTGCCACTGTCGGCGGTCGATCGCCGGGGGCTGGTGCTTCCGGTCCCAACTTGGGATCGGTGCAGCTGGCGTTGGCGCCCGTGACCACGGGCCTCTCGAGTCCCGTGGACTTGGCGTGGCGCTCGGGTGACGGGCGGATGTACGTCGTGGAGCTGGGCGGAACTGTGGTGATCGTGTCGCCCGACGGGTCGGTGTCGCCCACGCCCGTGCTGGACGTTTCCGCAGACCTCGGCTCGGGCTCCGACGAGCAGGGCTTGCTGGGCGTGACCTTCTCGTCGGATGGAACGAAGCTGTACGTCGACTACGTGGACTCGAGCTGGAGCATCGAGGTGGTCGAGTACACCATGTCGGGTGACGTTGCCGACACGTCGACCAAGCGAGTGCTCTTGACGATCCCGCACGCGGACTATTCGAATCACTACGGCGG
>DATMUX010000795.1:0-2566 GCA_035563695.1 Acidimicrobiia bacterium | reverse complement strand
AAGGCGGTGTTTCTTTCGCCACCAGTCGTGGTGGAAGTCGCACCGACTGACCACGACGGTTCGCCTTCGAGCGTCATGTGACCGGCGAAGTGCGGGTCGAAGTGCTCTCCTCCGCTTTGGGGCGCGACCGGATACTCAACGTATGAGTGTGGTGCTGCGGCAGCCCGGGGGTGAGGGTGCGACCTGGTGAGACAATCGGGGCGACGCCGTGGTGCTCGTGATGGCGAGCGTGCGTACGGAGCCCGGAACGTGGGTGTCCATCGCGGTCGTGTTGTTGATCGCGTTCGCGCTGTCACGTGTGCTGCCCCGCGTGGTGCGGCGGGTGGTGCGACGGATGCTCGATGCGCGTGTGCGACGTCCCTTGTCGTTGTTTGGGGGCCAGCCGCGGGAGCTGACCGAGTCGGGACCTGTTCCCGAGGTTCGCCGCGCGCAACGCGCCGAGGCGCTGGGCACGCTGGCGAAGCAGTTGACTGGGGCAATCATCTGGCTCGTCGCCGCAATGGTGGTCCTGCATCAATTGCAGTTCGCTTTTGCGACGGTCGTTACGGGCGCGGGCTTTCTCGGTCTCGCCGTGGCGCTGGGGGCTCAAGATCTTCTCCGCGACTACATCGCTGGGTTCTTCATGCTCGTGGACGACCGATTCGGGGTGGGTGACCGTGTCGACGTTGGGGGAAGGGTTGGTGACATTCAGCAGATGACGTTGCGGTGGACGCGCCTGCGGGACCTCCATGGTACGGAGTGGTATGTCGCGAACCGGCGACTCGAAGACGTCGGCAATCTGTCGCATCATAGAGGAGTCGCGATTGTTGACATCGACCTTCCATCTTCGGTTCACCTCGCGGACGCGCTCGATCGTATAAGCAAAGCGCTGCAAACCTGGGCGAGGATCCTGAGATCGGGCGCTTCGTCCTCGACGATCCGCGGGTGCTCGGTGTCGAGTCCCTGAGTCGCGACGGCCCCACGATCCGTGTTGCGGTCCACACTCGCCCGACCAAGCACGACGAGGTCGCGCGCGCCGTGCGAGCACGCGTTCACGTCGCCCTGCACGATTCCGAGGAGAACTCGTAACACGAGGCGTCTACCAAATGCGCTCGATGCGCGCCGTGTCGAGCACCAGTCACCCCGGGAGTTCGTGCCACGCGGTCTCGAACGAGAGGGCGTTCCGCTTAGGTCGAGGCAAGGTACGTCTGGAACCGCCCGACGGGTAGGTGTGAAGGTTCCTGATCGAGGCCTGATTGTGTTTGGGAGGGCGTCGCGTGGGATCCCGAGGCGGACCAGGGTGAGGCACGTCGCGAGGGAGGCTGCGACGTTGGTCGCTCAGGGTTGAAGGCCACGCGGCGTGTTGATCGTGGCTTAACGAGCTTCGCGACTCCGGGCCGATTTGCGGCGGGGCCAGTATTCGGCGAATCGGCGAACGCGGGACGATCCGACCAGGGCGCTTGTTCGAGCAGAGATCGGCACGATCGATCGATCCGATACGGTCTCATGACATGTTCCGAGTGGCGTTCGTCGGGGCCGGGTCGGTCGAGTTCACGCGCGACCTTGTGCGTGACCTGTTCTCGTTCCCCGAGCTGCGCGAGATCGAACTCTCGCTCCACGATATCGACGAGGCGCGGCTCGCGACCGCCGAGCAGGTCGCGCGACTTGCGGCCGACAAACACAACGCGCGTCCGACCATTCGCGTATCGGTCGACCGCCGCGCCGCGCTCGAAGGAGCTGACGCTGTCGTGAACATGATCGCCGTTGGCGGTCATGCAGCTACGCTCACCGACTTCGACGTCCCAGAGCGCTACGGCTTGCACCAAACCATCGCGGACACCTTGGGCGTGGGCGGCATCTTCCGCGCGTTGCGCACGTTTCCGGTGCTCGACGGGATCGCGGCAGATATCACTGCGGTCGCACCCGATGCGTGGCTGCTCAGTTACACGAACCCGATGGCAATGAACGTCCAGTACCTGGCACGGGTCGCACCGTGGGTCAAGGTCGCGGGAATGTGTCACTCGGTGCACTGGACCGTGCACGATCTGTGCGAGCTCATCGGCGTACCATTCGAAGGGGTCGAGTTCCTCAGTGCGGGCGTCAACCACCAGGCCTGGCTCTTGCGCTGGGAACGTGCCGGAGAAGACCTATACCCGCTGCTCGATGAGCGGATCGCGGCCGACCCGGAGTTGCGCCGCCGCGTGCGTGTCGACATGTATCGCCGTTTGGGCTTCTACCCGACGGAAACGTCCGAGCACTCCAGTGAGTACGTGCCCTGGTACCTCGACCGACCCACCGAAGTCGAGCGGCTTCGCATCCCGATCCGCGACTACGTGGGCATCTCCGCCAGCCACCTGAGCGAATACGACGCGTTGCGTGAGCAGCTCGCGCGCGGCGACTACGTCGAGAGCGACAACGACGTGGTCGAGTACGCACCGCAGGTCGTGCACAGCCTCGCGACAGGCACGCTGCGCCGCATCCAGGTGACGACCGCGAACGACAACCTGATCGACGACCTGCCGCTCGGCGCCGGCGTCGAGGTACCGGCGCTCGTCGACCGGCTCGGCGTGCAGCCGCTGCGCGTCGG
>DATMUX010000794.1:0-2188 GCA_035563695.1 Acidimicrobiia bacterium | reverse complement strand
GCACCCCGGCGCATCGTCCTGGCTGTCGACGGCACCGCGGAGGCACGAGCGACCGTCGCCTGGTGCGCTACTACAGCGGGACAACTCGATGCTGCTGTCACCGCCGTCTGCCCGTACCGCCGGCCGCGCGACGTGCCCTCCGACGCCGCCCACCAAGACTTCCGGCGAGTGCAGCGGGCCCTTCACGATGACTGGACCGCACCGCTGCGTGCCGCGGGGATCGAGACGCACGTCGAGCTAACGCACGCACCCAACCTCTACTGCGCACTCACCGATGCCGCCAAACGCACCGACGCCGGCCTCATCGTCTCGAGCGCCGAGGGCGAACCCGAGCACAGTGGCGACGCCGCAACGCGGCTCATGCACGACGTGCACGTTCCGATCATTCTCGTGCCTTCCCCACTGAACGAGCCACAGCCGTAGGATTCGAGCGCGCCAGGGACCTGACCACGGGATGTTCGACGCGACCCAGGGAGCCATTCGCCCTCGTCCGCGAAACGCATTGACCGGCTCGCGCCCGCGAGACAGACTCCAGCTTGGCGGAAGGAGGTCCCCAATGTCCTGGAACCTCAGCGGCAGCTACGTCGAGACCTGCTCGTGCGAGCTGATGTGCCCCTGCAACCTCTCCTTCGACCACGGCGCCACCTACGACTTCTGTCGCGTGACGCTCGTCTTCAACATCCGCGACGGCGAGGTCGAGGGCACCGACATCAGCGGTCGCAAGGTGGCGATCATCGCAGACGCCCCGAAGATCATGACCGAGGGGAATTGGCGTCTCGGAGTGTTCATCGACGATCAGGCGAGCGACGAGCAGTTCGACAAGCTCGTCCAGGTCTTCGGCGGGCAGCTCGGCGGGCCGATGGGTGCGCTGGCCCCGCTGGTCGGCGAGATCCTCGGCGTCGAGCGCGTCCCCTTCGAGCTCCACGACGACGGCGTGCGCCACAGCGTGCGAATCGGAGACGTGATCGAGTTCGAGATCGAGGACGTCGTGCCGTTCGGCATCGAGACCGGCCGGCCCGTGCGATTCGACGGCATGTTCCACCCCGTCGGCCCGAACCTCACGATGGCGGAGGCGAAGCGCTCGCGCATCGATGCCTTCGGCATCACGTACGAAGGCAAGACGGGACTCTCGACGTCCGAGTTCGCCTGGGCCGTGTGACCGCATGATCGCGCCCGCGGTCGAACCGGGCGGCCGTGGAGGGCTCGCGCCCGCGTTCTCGGCCGTACGGGCCCAGCGCGGCCTCGTGGTGCTGCTCTTCGTCCTCGCCGGCGTCGGCTGGTGGTGGACCGTGAACCAGATGTCGGGGATGGACGCCGGGCCGTGGACCGACCTCGGCGCGTTCGGCTGGTTCCTCTCCGTCTGGGTCGTGATGATGGCCGCGATGATGCTCCCGTCGATCGCGCCGACCGTCGCGTTGTACGCGCGGATGATGAGGCAGCGGTCGGCCTTGCTGCCGATGCTGTTCGCGGCCGGCTACCTCATCACCTGGGCCGCCGCGGGCGTCGCCGTGTTCGTCGTGAAACTGGCCGTCGACAAGATCGGCGGCAACGTCCTCGCGTGGGACCACGCCGGCCGATGGGTCGCGGGCGTCACGCTCGTGCTCGCCGCCGTCTATCAGTTCACGCCGTTGAAGGACGCGTGCCTGGGACGGTGCCGCAGCCCGCTCGGCTTCCTGCTCGGTTCGTGGCGCGAGGGCCGGTGGGGCGCGATGCAAATGGGCGCGAAGAACGGTGCGTGGTGCGTCGGCTGCTGCGCCGCGCTCATGCTCGCACTGCTGGCGTTGGGCATCATGAGCGTCGCGTGGATGGCGCTCATCGCCGGCTTCATCGCGCTCGAGAAGCTGCTGCCGTGGCGGCGGGTCGCCACCCAGGGGACGGCCGCGATTCTCCTCGGCCTGGGCGTGCTGTTGCTGGTCGCACCCTCCGCGGTCCCCGGCCTGACGACCCCGGGCAAGATGCCGATGCCCGCCATGAGCTCGGCCCGGATCGGGCGGTGAGCGCGAAAGGCCAGGTCAGGCTGCCCGATTAGTGAGTGAGTCCTCACTCAGTTAATCTGGGTGCTCCCATGAGCACCCTCCCCGTCGCCCCGGTCAAGCCGAAGCGGGCCCCGGCGCTGCCGCCGGAGGAACGCCGGTCGACGATCGTGGCCGTCGCATTGCCGTTGCTCATCGAGCATGGCGACCGCCTG
>DATMUX010000793.1:0-3865 GCA_035563695.1 Acidimicrobiia bacterium | reverse complement strand
CGGCGACGTCAGTCATGGCTCTCGTCGGGCAGCGTGCGCCGCAACCGGCGGGCACGCACACGGACCCACGCCGCGTACGAGAGCAACGTGCCCGTGACGATCGCGTAGCCCGCGATCACGAAGTTCCAGTTGTGATTCACGCGGGCACGACCTGTTCCGATCGTTCCGCCCGAACCCGCTCCGCGATCGCGTGCTGCAGCTCGCGCTCCTCACGACCCTCTTCGAGCTGCGCGAGCTCGAACCGCTCGAGCACGAGGTAGCCGTAGAGCATCGTGAACGCGGCGACGGCCAGCACGAGCGCGAACGCCATCGACCCGTCGATCTTCACGTCGAGCTGCGGGTTGAAGACGGTGCCCTGCTGGTGCAGCGTCTGCCACCACGTGACCGAGAAGTGCACGATCGGCACGTCGGCGAACGCGATCAGCGCCGCGATCGCGCACCGCTTGCCCCGTTCGGCGGCGGTCGCGCCCGTGCGCCGCAGTGCGAGATACCCGAGATAGAGGAAGAACAGGATCGCGGTGGTGGTCAGCCGCGCGTCCCACTCCCACCACGTGCCCCACGTCGGGCGGGCCCACAACGACCCGACGACGAGCATCAACCCCGTGAACACGACACCGACTTCGGCCGATGCGCCGGCGAGGAGATCCCACGTCGCGCTGCGCGTGCGCGGCACCAGCCACAACAGCGACGCGAACGCGGTGATGCCGAACGCGAGGTACGCGACCCACGCGCAGGGGACGTGGAGGTACAGCAGGCGGACGGCCTCGAAACCCTGTTCCTCGCGCGGCGGCGTGACCCACAGCGCGAACACCGCGGTGGCACCGAGCGCGACGAGGGTCGCCGCGAGGAAGAGCCGCTTCCACGTGCGGGCGGTCATGCTTCCTCCAGCAACGGTCCGAACGCGACGGTGCCCGCGGCGACGATCAGCACCGCGAACGCGACGAGCAGCTGCACCCACGGCCAGGCATCGCCCGGCGCGCCGTCGAGCGCGGCCTGGAACGAGCGCGTCGCGCCGAGCATCACCGGCATGACCGCCGGCAGCACGAGCAGCGGCACCAGCGTCTCTCGTGCACGCAGACCCCCGGCCAACACGCCGTAGACCGTACCGGTGGCCGCCAGCCCGACGGTCGCGGCGATGCCCGCGCACACCAGCACCAGCGCGCCGCGCAGGGTGACGTCGTACATCACGACGACCGCGATGCCGACCACGACCTCGAGCACGAGGAGCTCGGCCGCGACGGCCGCGGCCTTCCCGAGGAAGATCGCCCCGCCATCGAGACCCGAGAGCCGCAGCCCGTCGCGCGCCCGGTTCGCCTCCTCGACGGCGAACGAACGGCCGATCGCCAGGATCATCGCGAGGAGCACCGCGGCCCAGAAGAGTCCGGGCGCAGCACGCGACAACAACGTGCGGTCGGAGTCGAGCGCGAACGCGAACACCAACACGACGATCCCGCCGAACGGCACGATCTGCTGGAGCGCGACGCGCGACCGGCGCTCGATCCGCAGGTCCTTGCCGGCGACGAGCATCGCCTCGCGCACGAACGTCATACGGGCACCTCGGTGCGCGGTGCGTCGACGGCCGCGGCGCGTACCTGGCCGGCGATCAGCTCGACCTCCCGCGTCGCGATGCCGCGCGCGAGATCGAGCTCGTGCGACGCGAGCACGACGGTGCAACCCTCCGCAGGTGCGCCGCGCACCACGCTCTCCAGCACCGCCCGGCCGTCCTCGTCGAGACCGGCGTGCGGCTCGTCGAGCAGGAGCAGCCGCGGGGCGCGCGCGAGCGCGTTGGCGAGCGCCAGGCGGCGCCGCTGCCCCTGCGAGAGCCGGCCGTGCGCGACGTGCGCGACGCGCGCCAGCCCGACGCGCTCGATCGCGGCGTCGGCGTCCGCCGCGGTCCGGCCCGCGGCCCGCGCCGCGAACCTCAGGTTCTCGACGACGGTGAGGTCGTCGTAACAGAAGGTCTCGTGGCCGACGAGCGCGACCGCCCGCCGGATCCGTTTCCGGTCGGTCGCGAGATCGACGCCGAGCACCTCGGCCGTGCCGGCGCGCAGCGGCAGCAGGCCCGCGCAGAGCCGCAGCAGCGTCGTCTTGCCCGCACCGTTGGGGCCGGAGACGAGCAGGATCTCGGCCGTGTCGACGTCGAGATCGACGCCCGCGAGCGCGGGGAAGCGGCCCAACGTGCACACGGCCGACCGCAGGCGAATGACGCGCAAGAATCGCTGCTCCGGGGCGGGAAGCGGTACCGGACGAGTCTACGAACGAACGGTGACACCGAGCGAACCGGGCCGACCACCGCGCGCGACCCCCGCATCACGGCCGGTATCATCACGGGCGTGCGACGGACGATCGCGGGCATCGGCCGGATGCTGGTCACGGTCGGAATCCTCATCTTGTTGTTCGTCGTGTACCAGCTCTGGGGGACGGGTCTGTGGACCGAGCGCGCCCAGGCCGCGATGCGCCACGACTTCACCGCCGAACAACAGCAGTACCAGCGGGAGTACGGCACGGGCGCCAAGCCCGCGACGTCGGTCCCGCGGACCAGCGCGAGCACGGCGCCGCGCACCACGACGACGATCCCGCAGGCCGTGCGCCCGGCGCCGCCGATCCCGCCCGACGGGCAGGCCGAGGGTTGGATCACGATCCCGAAGATCGGCCTGCACATGATCTTCGTCGAGGGTGTGACGCGTGACGACCTGATGAAGGGTCCCGGCCACTATCCCGGCACGCCGATGCCGGGAACGATCGGCAACGCCGCGATCGCCGGGCACCGCACGACGTACCTGCACCCGTTCGGCGACGTCGACAAACTGCAGCCGGGCGACGACATCATCATCCAGACCGTCGCCGGGTCGTTCGACTACAAGATGTACCAGCAGCTCATCGTGAAGGCGACTGACACCTGGGTGGTGAACAACACGCCCGATGCCGAGATCACGCTCACGTCGTGCCACCCGAAGCACTACGCGGAGCACCGCATCGTCATCAAGGCGCGCCTCGTGCCCGCAAAGAGCGCGAAGCCCGCGAAGCCGCGACCCCCGGCCGCGTCGTCCGGCAAGTCGCGCGCGCAGGCGTTGTTGGCCGACGGTGCGTCGGTGCAGCAGAAGAGCCTCACCCCGAGCATCCTGTGGGGAACGATCGCCGCGCTCGTCGGGCTCGCGTGGTGGTGGGGGTTCCGGCGCTGGCGGCACCCCGCAACCTGGGTGGCGGGCGTCGTGCCGTTCCTCATCGTGTTGTTCCCGTTCTACGTGTACCTGGAGCGCGCGCTGCCCTGGGGATACTGATCGAGGTGGCGGTCGAGCTCGCCGACGTCGAGCGGGCCGCGGTACGGATCGCGCCGTTCGTCGATCACACGCCGGTGCTGCGCTCGCGGGTGCTCGACGCGTGGCTCGGCGCCGAGTGCTTCGTCAAGGCCGAACATCTGCAACGCGGTGGTGCATTCAAGTTCCGGGGCGCGACGAACGCAGTGCTGTCGTTGTCCGACGAGGACGCGCGCCGTGGTGTCGCCGCGCACTCATCGGGTAATCACGCGGCCGCGCTGGCGCGCGCGGCCCGGGCGCGTGGGATCCCGGCCTACGTCGTGATGCCGAAGGCGACGACCGCGCGGAAGCGGACCGCGGTCGAACGCCTCGGCGCGGAGATCACCTGGTGCGACGACTCGCTCGACGCGCGCCGGGAAGCGCTGCAAGGCGTGCTCACACGGACGGGCGCGGTCGAGATCCACCCGTTCGACGACGAGCGAGTGATCGCCGGTGCGGGAACCGCGGCACTGGAGCTCGTCGCGGCGGTTGCGCGCCTCGACGTCATCGTCGTGCCCGTCGGCGGAGGCGGGCTGTGCTCCGGCACGAGCATCGCCGCGCCGGGGTGC
>DATMUX010000792.1:0-15063 GCA_035563695.1 Acidimicrobiia bacterium | reverse complement strand
CGCGTCGGCGATCGGACCCCGCGTCCGCACGGCGTGATGCGCCGGCCGCCCGCGTCGACGGCGGGGTGAAGTCCGCGTCGCCGACGTCAAGTCGCCGAGGGGACACGCCGAGCAGAGTCGAATGACCGCATCAGGGCGTCGCGGGACCGCCCGGCTGTTCCTCGGATCGGCGACGCTCAGCCTGATTCCCGTCCTGGTGCTCGGTGGCTTCCTTGCGGCCAGCTACCGCACCGAGGCGCGCCACCGCGGCATCGCCGAGGGGCGCGCCGAGGCGCAGCTCATCGCCCAGACCTCCATCCAGCCGTTCCTCGGCACCGGACCGATCGCCTCCAGCGTCAAGGCGCACGCCGGCGATCTGGCGCACCTGTCGACGCAGGACCAGTCCGGTGCGCTGCGACTGCGCCTCCGGGACCTGTCGGGCAGCGTGGTCTTCTCCTCGGACCGGTCCGGGTTCTCGGAGCGGCCCGAGGACGAAGCGCTGGACGCGGCGCGGGGCGAAACCGTCGCGCTCCTGACGCACGTGAACGTCGACACGAACGACACGGGTCGCGCCGGGCCGGCGGCCGTCGAGGTCTATCTTCCGTTGTTCCCTCCGGGGTCGTCGCGCGCCGTCGGCGTGCTCGAGGTGTATCTGCCGTACGCGCCGATCCGAGCCGACATCGCGCGCAGCCTGCGGGGCCTGCTCGTCGACCTCGTCCTCGGTCTCGGCGTGCTGTACGTCGTCCTGTTCGCCATCTCGTGGTCGGTCAGTCGCGGCCTCCGGCGCCAGGTCACGCGCAACGCGTACCTCGCGGGACACGACGCGTTGACCGGCCTGCCCAACCGCAGCACGTTCATGCAGCAGGCGGCGGAGTCGATCGCGCGCGCCGTCGAAGAGCACCGGTCGGTGGTGATCGCCATCGTCGATCTCGACCGCTTCAACGAGATCAACGACTCGCTGGGGCACGACAACGGCGACACGGTCCTCGAGCAGCTGGCGCGACACGTCGAACGAGGCCTCGACGGCTCGAGCACGGTCGCCCGAATCGGTGGTGACGAGTTCGGGCTCATCCTCGAGGACGTCTCCGACGTCGACTCCGCGCTCGCGGGCGTGCGGGAGTCCCTGAACGTGGAGCTCGAGATCAGCGGGGTCCGCGTCACGATGGAGGCGAGCGTCGGCTACGTGATCGCGCCCGGCGACGGCGACGACGTGAAGACGCTGGTCCAGCGGGCCGACGTGGCCGTCCACGTCGCCAAGCGGCAACACGTCGGGGTGGTGCACTACGACCCGGAGCACGACCACTACGACCCCGCGAACCTCGCCCTGATCGCCGAGCTCCGGCGCGCCATCGGCGCGAACGAGCTCGTCTTGAACTATCAGCCGAAGGCGCGCATCGCGGGCGGCACGTTCGAGTCCGTCGAGGCGCTCGTGCGCTGGCAACACCCCGAACGAGGGCTGCTGCCGCCCGACCGCTTCCTTCCGCTCGCCGAGCAGACCGACCTCATCGAGGATCTCACCGACTGGGTCCTCGCCCGCGCGCTCACCGACCTGCGCCAGCTCCACGTCGCGGCACCCATCGGCATGGCGGTGAACGTCTCGGCGCGCAGCCTGAGCCGGCCCGACTTCCCCGATCGCGTCCTGCGTGCGATCGACGAGGCCGGTGTCGATCCCACGCGGCTCACGATCGAGATCACCGAGACGGCCCTGATGTCGGATCCCACGCGGGCGGCGATCGCGCTCTCGCAGCTCGACGCGTTCGGCGTGAAGATCAGCCTCGACGACTTCGGGACCGGCCACACGTCGCTCGGGTACCTGTCGTCGCTCCCGATCGACGAGCTGAAGATCGACAAGAGCTTCGTGTTCGACATGCTGATCGACCGCAGTCACGGCGCGATCGTCCGGTCGGTCATCGACCTCGGGCACAACCTCGGGCTGCGGGTCGTCGCCGAGGGCATCGAGACGGCCGAGATCCTCCGCGCGCTCGGCGACCTGGGATGCGACGTCGCTCAGGGCTACTACCTCGCGCGGCCGATGCCCGTGGGTGACCTGCCGCGGTTCTTCGCCACGACGCCTCTCGTGCAGGCCTGATCACGTTCCCCGGAGCTTCATGCCCGCCGCGTCGTAGATCGCGTCGATGACGCGCATGTTGGCGATCGATTCCCGTGGCGGCGTGAGCGTGGGCGTGCCGCGCAGCGCCGCCGCGCAGAACGCCTCGAGCTGGTAGTCGTACGTCGGCGTGCGCGGGAACCGCTCGACGCGGCTGTTGCCGCCGGCGGTGACCTTCAGCGGTGGTAGAGCTGCGGTGAGGTCGGATTGAACACGCGCGGCTCGCCGCGCTCCCCTACCGCCCGCGCGTGCAACCGCAGCAGCGACGACGACCACATCGAGCAGGTGATCGCACCCGTGTGCCCGCTCGGGAACCGCAGCTCGGCGTGCATCGCCCGGTCGACGTCGGGGCTCCGCAGCTTGGGCGTCGCGCTGACGACCTCGGGCTCCTCGCCCCCGAGGGTGCGGACCATGTGCACCGTGTAGCAGCCCGCGTCCATCAACGCGCCCCCGGCGAGGTCGAACCGGTACCGGATGTCGGAGAACATCGGGAGCGGGAAGCACAGTGCGGCCTCGACCCGCTGCAACGCGCCGAGCTCGCCGCTGCGCACGATCTCGACCGTTCGCTGCGCCAGAGGGTGGTACCGCCAGTGGAACGCCTCCATCAGCACGAGGTCCGTGCGCTGCGCGACTGCAGCGACCTGCTCGGCTTCGGCCGCGTTCGCCGTGAACGGCTTCTCGCACAACACGTGCTTGCCCGCTTCGAGCGCCGCGATCGTCCAGCGCGCGTGCAGCCCGTTCGGCAACGGGTTGTAGATCGCGTCGATCTCGGATGACGCGATCAACGACTCGTAGTCGTCGAACACCTGCGGCACCCGGTGCTTGGCCGCGAACTTCTCGGCACGCTCACGGTCGCGGGCCGCGATCCCCACGACGTCCGCCTCCGCGACGTTGCGGGCGGGCTTGATCAACGCGGCCGGCGCGATGCGCGCCGCGCCGAGGCCGCCGATCCGCACCCGGTCCATCACGCCCGCCTTCGCGGCGCGCCGCCCGTGCCGATCACAGCGCCGCCGGTACCGCCGGACCGCCCGGTTCGACCAACACCTTCACGTGCTCCTCGGGGCGTCCGAGCGTGTCGAAGGCGGCGGGAACGCCCTCGATGCCGCACACGCCGGTGATCATCGGCGCGACGTCGATCTCGCCCTCGGCGATCGCCCGCAACGTGTCGCCGAACTCGAACGGGTCGTACGCGAAGGAGAACACGATCGACAGCTGCTTGGTCTGCGGGATGAGCGGACGCAACGTGTCGGCTTCCATGCACGAACCCACGATGCACACACGCGAGAACATCGGCGCGAGGCGGCACGCGAGCGCGAGCGTTCCCGGGACACCGATGGCGTCGAACACCACCGGCGGGCGCCGCCCGTCCTCGCGCGTCCATACGTCGAGCGGGTCCTCGACGGCGGGATCGAGCGTCGCGGTCGCGCCCATCGCGAGCGCGACAGCCCGGCGGCGCGGCGAGTAGTCGGACGCGATGATCGTCTCGACGCCGCTGCGCCGCAGCTCGGCGACGACGGCGAGCCCCACCGGGCCGGCGCCGAGCACGATCGCCGATTCGCTCTTCGTCATCGCGGCGCGCGCGACCGCGTGGCGGCCGACGCTCATCGGCTCGGTGAGCGCGGCGCGGCGGTGGTCGAGGCCGTTCGGCACCTTCATGCACAGGCCCGCGGTCAGCCGCATCCTCTCGGCGTACGCGCCGTTGTACGTGTTCGAGTACGCGACCTGCTCGATCTCGCCGGTCGGCTCGAGTATGACCGGCAGCGACGTGACGAGGTCGCCGACCGCGACGCCGGCGCCCTGGGTGCCCGGTCCGAGCTCCAGCACCTCACCGCTGAACTCGTGACCCATCACGAAGTCGCGGTTCGGGTCGAACGTCGCGGGCGCACCGGACTCGGCCATCGTCGCGACGAGCTCGTCGCCGTACCGCAGCGCGTGCAGGTCGGAGCCGCAGATCCCGCACGCCTTCACCGCGATCAGCGCCTCACCCGCCCCGGGCACGGGATCGGCGACGTCGTCGACGACGAGCACGCCCCTGCGGGCAACTGCGGCACGCATGAGCGGCAGACTACCTTCGCACGATGATCGCATACACGGTCACGATCACGACCCGCCCCGGCGCGCGCGACGACGTGCTGGCGTTGCTGCGCGAGCTGGTCGACGCGGCCGCGGGCGAGCCCGGCACGCTTCTCTACGCCTTCCACACGATCGACGGCGAGCCCGACACCATCGTGTCGTACGAGCTCTTCGGCGACGACGACGCGCTCGCCGCACACCAGGCCGCACCGGTGGTCGCGCGCGTCGCGGCGCAGCTCCGCGACCTCGTCGTCCGGACCGACGTGCGCCGCGGAGCCCCCGTGGTCGCGAAGGGGCTACCCGGCGAGTAGCACGCGCGCCGCGTCGATCGCGCGACGGATGGCCGCCTCGTAGCCTTCCGCCTCGATGCGCGGACCCACGAGCTCGAGCTCGAGCGCTCCGCGGTATCCCGCTTCGTCGAGTGCTCGCAGCACGCGCGCGAACGGGATGTCGCCGTCGCCCGGCACGCACCGGTCCGGCGTGCAGAGGCTGCCGATCGTCGCATCGCTGAGTTGCACGTGCGCGAGCCGGGCGCCGGCACCGAGCAACGTCGCCGCGAGGTCGCGTTCGGCCCAGCAGGAATTGACCTCGACGCACACGCCCGCGTCGAGCATGCGGGCGAGGTCGACGGTGTCGCGCAGCGTCGTGACGAACGACAGGTCGAGGCGCAACGGGCTCGTATTCTCGATCGCGACGACGGCCCCCGATTCGACGACGGGGGCGAGGAAGTCGCCGAATGCCTCCGCCGCCGCGGCCCACTCCAGCCGGCCCGCAGGACCGGTCGTCACCACGAGCACGGCGCCGAACGTGTCGTACGCGCTCCGCAAACGGACCCGCTGCCGGTCCCACGCCGCGGGATCGTCGAGCGCGCACCATCCGCACTCCACGACGTTGCTGACGCGCCAACCGCCGGCGCGGAGGTCGAGGGCCGCGACCTCGATCCCGGCTTCCTCGCACTTGCGCAGCGATAGGCCGACGTGATCGATACCGAGCCGCGTCCACATCGCGAGATCGTCGGCGAACGACTGACGCCACGACGAGACCGCGCTCACCGAGAGCCGAGGCGGCAGCACGACGATCAGTCCAACTGGAGATCGGCCGCGGAGATGTCGGGCACGGCCATCTTCGCGAGCAACCCTCCGTCGGCCGGAAGGTTCACCCCCGTGATGTACGCGGCCTCGTCGGACGCGAGGAACACCGCAACGTTCGCGATGTCGTCGGGGAGCCCGAGGCGCGTCAGGTGCAACGCGCGCGTCGCCGGACCGATCGTGGGATGCTCCATCATCTGGAACGCACCTTCGCTCGTGAGGACCATGCCACACACGATGGTGTTCACGCGGATGCCCGCGGGTGCGAGCTCGACGGCCAGCGAGCGGGTCAGCGCGTTCATCGCGCCCTTGGCCGCGGTGTATGCGTCGATGCCCGGCGTGCCGCGCAGCGACGCCGCCGACGAGATGTTGACGATCGACGCGCCGTCCGCATCGGCGAGGTGCGGCACCGCGTGACGCGCGCACCACACGAGCTGCTTCAGCGCACCCGTCATGATGCCGTCCCACGCCGTGTCGGTGATCTCCGCGAGCGAACGGTCGCCGCGGCCCGGGCCCACGAGATCGGTCGGGGCCGCGTTGTTGACGAGCGTCGTCAGCCCACCGAAGCGGTCGACGGCGACCGAGACAGCGCGCGCCACGTCGTCCTCGCGCGTGACATCGGTCCGCACGTAGGCCGCGGCGCCTCCCGCCCCGCGAACCGCCGCCTCGACCGCGTGGCCGGCGGTCTCGGTCCGGCCGGTCACGACGACGGCCGCGCCCTCGCGCGCGAACCGCTCGGCGATGGCCCGGCCGATCCCGCGCGTCGAGCCGGTCACCAGGGCAACCTTTCCGGCGAGGCGTCCGCGCACGCCCCGATGCTGTCACCCGGCTCGCCGCGCGGGCCACCGCGCAGTGGAACCGACTCGGCCCCGTGCGTGTCTAGACAGGTATCGGCGCGAACGGGGAGCACCAGATGACGACGACCGAAGCCGGCGATGTCCTCGCGACGACCGCGCCGGCCTTCGAGGACTTCTACCGCACCGCGTGGGCGGGCGCGGTGAGGCTGGCGGCGCTCCTCACGCAGGACGCACGAGCCGCGGAGGATCTCGCGCAGGAAGCGTTCACGCGCATCTACCCGAAGTGGGCGCGCGTCGAGCAGCCGCAGGCCTACCTCCGGACGGCGATCGTGAACGCGTGCCGGAGCTGGCAGAGCCGGCGCCACACCGAACGGAGCAAGCTGCCGCTGCTCGCGACGCGCGAAGCGAGCGAGCTGGGATTCGATGCGCTGGCCGACGTCGTCGCCGCGCTCCCCTACCGCCAGCGGGCCGTGCTCGTGCTGCGTTACCACAGCGACCTGAGCGAGGCCGAGATCGCCGACGCGCTCGGCTGCCGTCGCGGAACCGTGAAGTCGCTCGCCTCGCGGGCGCTCGCGAACCTGAGGAAAGGGATCGAGGAATGAGTCCCACCACACACGACGACATCGAGCAACGCGTGCGCGAGCTGTTCGACCGCCAGGCCGCGGGGGTCGACACCGAGGACCGGGCGTGGGACGACGTGCCCGTCGCGTGGGTCGGCGATCTCGAAGTACACGGCAACCGGCGCCGCCGGACCGGCAGAGGCATCGCCGCCGTCGCGGCCGTCGCCGCCGCGGCGGTGCTCGTCGCGGTGCTCGGATCCGGCGAGCGCACGACGCGCGTCTCGACCGGGGCGCGAGCCGGCAACCCCCTCGGGACACCGGGCACCGCGGTCAGCTGGGAGACGAACCAGGTCGAGCTCCACGCCGACGCCTTCCGGATCGACGCCGATGGCAAGCGGTTCACGGCGCAGAACGCGCACGTCGAGGTGTTCGGCGACCCGGGCGACGCGCATTATCAGACGCTCGAGCTGAGGTGGACCGAACACGCCGTCGAGATGCGCCTGAGCATCTATTTCGCGTCCGACGCCAACCGGTGGTGGGCGACCCAGATCGCGACGTACGACGGCACCGCGCCCGGCGGATGGATCTCGTACGCCGGTCACTTCTTCGCCACCCCGCTGCTCGCGACGTACACCGGCAACCTCGACCTGCGGTCGGGAACTGCCGCGTTGCACTTCACGAACCTGCGGCTCCGGGCCTTCCGGCCGTCACCGGCCTGCGCGCAGCAAACGGGTGCCTTCGCCGTGCAGGCGAACGACAGCAACATCTCGGTCCCGGTCGGTTCGGGAATGGGTTATGCGACGTACGCGACGCTGTTCGATCGGGCGACGTGCACTCCCGTCACAGACGCGCAGCGCTACCGCATGACGTGGACCGCGGCCGATCCCGCGCTCCTGACCGTGAAGGCGCAGGACTGCCTGCCCGAGGTGAGAGCGAGCCTGCAGTGTGCGGCGAACGCGTACGTCGACTTCTCGGCGGCTTGGATGGGACGAACGACCGTGCACCTCGCGGCGATCGACCGGGAGACGAACCGGGTCGTGGCCGCGACCGATGTCCCGATCGCCACGGTGGCGGCCTCGGGCTAGACCGCGCGGCGGCGCGTGGCACCGCGCGCGCCGCCTTGACCCGGCGGGCGAGGCCGCAGAACACTGCCGGGCATGGCCATCGACTTCAGTCTCTCCCCCGAGCTCGAGGACATCCGGGCGCGCGTGCGCGCGCTCGTCGACGAGGTCGTCCGCCCCATCGAGCAGCGCTGGGACCGCGGCGACCGCAAGCAGCTCATCGAAGGGATCGTCGAGATGCGCAAGGCCGCGCAGGAGCGCGGCCTGTGGCTCCCGCACATGCCGAAGGAGTGGGGCGGCATGGGCCTCGGGCACGTCGAGCTCGCGATGGTGCAGGCCGAAGCGGCCAAGTCGAGCTTCGGTCCGTTCGCGATCAACGCGCAGGCGCCCGACGAGGGCAACATGCACACGCTCCTGCACTGGGGCACCGACGCGCAGAAGCAGAAGTACCTGAAGCCCCTGTGCGACGGCACCAGCGCGTCGTGCTTCGCGATGACCGAACCCGAGGTCGCGGGTTCCGACCCCACGCTCATCAAGACGTGGGCCTACCCCGACGGCGACGAGTGGGTGATCAACGGGCACAAGTGGTTCATCAGCAACGCGCATCGGGCCCGGTTCGCGATCCTCATCACTCGTACCGAACAGGAGCCCGACATCCCCCAAGCCGCGAACACGGCGTTCATCGTCGATCTGCCGTCCGACGGCTGGAACGAGGTGCGCGAGGTCGAGACCATGCACGGCCCGGGCGGGCACTCCGAGATCGTGATCGAGGATCTGCGTGTGCACAACGACCAGATGCTCGGTGGCCGCGGTCAGGGACATCTGCTCGGGCAGTACCGCCTCGGTCCGGCGCGGCTCGCGCACTGCATGCGGTGGATCGCCCAGGCGGAGACCGCACTCGACATGATGGTCGACCGGTCGCTCAACCGTTTCTCGCACGGCTCGATCCTCGCCGAGAAGCAGGGCATCCAGTGGATGATCGCCGAGTCGACGATCGAGCTCTACCAGTGCAAGCTGATGGTGCTGCACGCCGCGTACAAGATCGATCGCAAGGAAGACTTCAAGGCCGAGGTGTCGATGGCGAAGCACTTCGTCGCGAACTCGTTGAACCGCATCATCGACCGGGCGATCCAAGTGCACGGCGCGCTCGGCTACTCCAAGGACACGCCGCTCGCAGACATGTTCCTGCACGCGCGCTGGGCCCGCTTCGCCGATGGCGCCGACGAGATCCACCTGATGCGCACGGCCGAACGCGCCATCTCCGCGTATCGCGACTACGGCACGACCAGGGCCGCGACGGGCAATCTCCCGTTGTGACCGGGAGACGACAGCGCAGCGACCGGAGGGGAGCGGAGCGTGGAGTCGACCCGTAGTGGGCGGAGACGACAGCGCAGCGACCGGGCCGCGCGAGAGATCGGAGCTGCTTTGCGGCGGAGATCGAAGCGCCCGGAACCAATGGGAGCGGAGCGTGGAGTCGACCCGTAGTGGGCGGAGACGACAGCGCAGCGACCGGGCCGCGCGAGAGATCGGAGCCGCTTTGCGGCGGAGATCGAAGCGCCCGGAACCAAGGGGAGCGGAGCGTGGAGTCGACCCATCGAGATGGCGAGCCGGAGGCGGGTGGTTGGGATCCGGAGCTCGGAGAGCTGGCGCGCCGCACCGAGCTCGCGCACCGCATGGGTGGCGCCGAGAAGGTGGCGCGGCACAAGGATCAAGGGAAGCTGACGGTCCGGGAGCGCGTCGCCGCGCTGCTCGACGACGGCAGCTTCCACGAGATCGGAGCCCTCACCGGGCGGCCGGCGTACGACGAGCAGGGGAACCTCGCCGACGTGATGCCCGCGAACTTCGTGATGGGCCGGGGCCGTGTCGACGGCCGGCCCGTGGTGGTCGGCGGCGACGACTTCACCGTGCGCGGCGGTGCGGCCGACGCGTCCATCTTCCAGAAGCAAGTCCACGCCGAACGGATGGCGCACGACCTTCGCATCCCGATCGTGCGCCTGGTCGACGGCTCGGGCGGCGGCGGCTCCGTGAAGTCGCTCGAGACCGAACGCCGGTCGTTCGTGCCCTTCAATCCCGGATGGGAGCACGTCGTCGCGAACCTGGCGACGGTGCCCGTCGTGTCGTGTTGCCTCGGGTCGGTCGCCGGGTTGGGCGCGGCGCGCGTCGTCACGAGCCACTACAGCATCATGGTGCAGGGCACGTCGCAGCTGTTCGTCGCGGGGCCGCCCGTCGTCGCGCGCCTCGGTGAGGACGTCGACAAGGAAGAGCTCGGCGGCAGCGCGATCCACACGCGCAACGGTGCGGTCGACGACGAGGTGCGCGACGAGCACGAAGCATTCGCGCGCGCTCGTCGCTTCCTCTCGTACCTCCCGTCATCGGTCGACGAGCTCCCGGCGCGCGCCGCCGAACGCGCCGACCATCCGCACCGGCGCGAGGAGTCGTTGCTGCACGCGATCCCGCGCGACCGGCGCAAGGTCTACAAGGTGCGCGACATCATCGAGGCCGTCATCGACCGCGACTCGTGGTTCGAGGTCGGCCGTTACAACGGGCGCAGCGCGGTCACCGGGCTCGCGCGGCTCGACGGCTGGCCCGTCGCGATCCTCGCGAACGATCCGTACTTCTACGCGGGCGGGTGGACCGCGTCGTCGTCCGAGAAAGTCACGCGCTTCGTCGACCTCGCCGACACGTTCCACCTCCCGGTCGTGCACTTCGTCGACAATCCGGGCTTCGTGATCGGAACCGCGGCCGAGAAGGCGGCCACGATCCGATTCGGCGCGCGGACACTCGCCGCGATCTACCAGGCGGACACGCCGTGGTGCTCCGTCATCCTGCGCAAGGTGTACGGCGTGGCCGGTGCCGCGCACCAGGACGCGTCGAAGCTCAGCTACCGGTTCGCCTGGCCGTCGGGGAACTGGGGCAGCCTGCCGCTCGAGGGGGGCATCGAGGCGGCGTACAAGGCGCAGCTCGAGGCGGCCGACGACCCCGCCGCGCTGCGCGCCGAGATCGAAGCGAAGCTCGCGGCGCGGCAGTCACCGTTCAAGACGGCCGAGGCGTTTCTGATCGAGGAGATCGTCGACCCGCGCGACACTCGTCCCCTCCTGTGCGAGTTCGCACAGCTCGCGGCGCGCGTCCGCGTGCCGGGGCCGCGGGCGCACGGGCTGCGCCCGTAACCGAGTGGCGACGGGCGGAGAGGAAAGTTCTGACCAAATGCCCGGCACCGGAGCCGCCGCCCGGGACCTGCGCGCTCGTAGACTACGGCGTATGGTTGTGTCCTTCTGGCCGACCACCGACCACTGGTCGTGTGAGATCCCGCTCGACACGCCGCACCCGCGCCTCGACGTGCTGCGGGCGCGCGGCTTCGTGCAGCTCACCGAAGCGCCGTTCGCCGTGCCCGATGAGGAGTTCCTCAGGCTCGAGTACATGGATTGGAAGAGCGGCGGCGACACGAACTTCGCGCCGATCGCCACCGCCGACGGCCGGCTCGACTGCCGCGGCTTCTGGAACGACGGCGACGAGCGTCCCGACAAGGGCGCCCGGCTCACGAGCAACGCCGAGCAGTGCCCGACGCTGCGGCGCTACGTCGAAAGCGTCGGCGCCGACTTCGGACGCGTGCGCGTCATCAAGCTCGAGCCCCAAAACCGCGAGACCGCGCTGCGCAGCTTCCACCGCGACGACAACAACCGCTTCAACCCCGACGCCGACGGCTGGGTCGTGCGCGTGTGGCTCGAGCTCACCGACAACCCCGACAGCTACATGCTGTTGATGGAACCGGGCCCCGACGGACTTCCCGATCCGGACACCGAGATCCGCGCACCACTGCACCGCGGCGCGCGGTTCGTCGTCGACACGCAGCGGCTCTGGCACGTCGTGGTGCACAACGGGACCGCGCCGCGCTACGCCCTGATCTGCAGCTTCGAGAGCGGCCCGCCGCTCGACGCGTGGATCCACGCGAACCTGCCGTAGCTGCGAACCTGCGTCGATACTCCATACCTCGTAGGGATCTGTGACGCAGGTTGGCGGGCGGGTGGCGGGCGGGGGCCCGGAGTTGACCGAGCGGTCAAGCGCCGGGTCGAATGCAGCTCATGCGTTTCGGACTCTTCATGGCGCCGTTCCACCCGACCGGCCAGAACCCCACGCTCGCGCTGCAGCGCGACCTCGAGCTGATCGAGCACCTCGACCGCCTCGGCTTCCACGAGGCGTGGATCGGCGAGCACCACTCGGGCGGCTACGAGATCATCGCGTCGCCCGAGGTGTTCATCGCCGCGGCGGCGGAGCGCACCAAGCACATCCGCCTCGGCAGCGGCGTGAACTCCCTGCCGTACCACCACCCGCTCCTGCTCGCCGACCGCTTCGTCCTCCTCGACCATCTGACGCGCGGCCGCGTCATGCTCGGGTGCGGGCCGGGCCAGCTCACGTCCGATGCGCACATGCTCGGCATCCCGGCCGACGCGCAACGCCCTCGCATGCACGAGGCGCTCGACGCGATCGTGCGCTTGCTGCGGGGCGAGACCGTCACCATGCAGACCGACTGGTTCACCTTGCAGGACGCGCGCCTGCAACTGAAGCCGTACAGCGAGCCGACGCTCGAAGTCGCGGTCGCGGCGTCGATCTCACCGACGGGCGCGAAGGCCGCGGGCCGCTACGGCCTCGGGTTGCTGTCGATAGCCGCCACGACCCGTCAGGGTTTCGACGCGATCAGCACGCACTGGAACACATGGAACGAGGTGGCCGAGCAGCACGGCCATACGGCGAACCGCGCGCACTGGCGCCTCGTCGGCCCGATGCACCTCGCCGAGACGAAAGAGCAGGCGCGCAAGGAGGTCGAGTACGGCATCCTCCCGTTCTCGAAGTACTTCACACACGTGCTGCCGGCGGGACCGACGCGGGGCGAGACGCCCGAGGAGATCATCGCCAACGTCGACGAGGACGGCTTCGCGGTGATCGGCACACCCGACGACGCGATCGCGAAGCTCGACTCGCTGGTCGAGGCGTCGGGCGGGTTCGGGACGTTCTTGTTCTTCGGCCACGACTGGGCGACTCCCGAGGCGACGAAACACAGCTTCGAGCTGTTCGCCCAGTACGTGATGCCGCGTTACACCGGCCAGCTCGACGCGCCCGCCGCGTCGTGTGAATGGGTCACGGGCAGCGGCGGTGAGTTCGTGAACCGCGCCGCGAACGCGATCATGCAGGCGATCGCCGATCACGCGGCGGAACAGCAGCCCGCGGGTTGACCGTCGGTGCTGTCGGAGAAGGCGCCGTCGTCACACCGGTTCGCCGCGCACGGCATCGAGCTGATCGTGCACGACTGGGGAGGGACGGGCGAGCCGGTGTTGCTCGCCCATCCGACGGGCTTCCACGGCCGCGTGTGGTCGCCGGTCGCGGCCCGGCTCGTCGACCACGGCCGCCACGTGTGGTCGTTCGACTTCCGCGGCCACGGCGACAGCGACGCGCCGGACATCGACTATTCGTGGCACGGTTTCGCCGACGACGTGCTCGCGGCCGCGTCACACCTCGAAGTCTCCGGCGACGCGTCGCTGCTCGCCTGCGGGCACTCCAAGGGCGCGGCGTCGCTGATCCTCGCCGAAGAGAAGCAGCCGGGGACGTTCGCGCGCATCTGGGCGTACGAGCCGATCATCTTCCCGTCGGAGGTCGCGCTGCCGCCCCAAGAGGACTTCTTCCTCGCGCGCGCGGCGCGCCGGCGCCGTAACGAGTGGGGCTCCGTCGACGAGGCGCTCGCGGCGTACGGGTCGAAGCCGCCGCTCGACGTGATGACCCGCGCGTCCTTGCGCGCCTACGTCGAGTACGGCCTGCGCGACCGGGGCGACGGCGTCCTCGAGCTCAAGTGCCGGCCGGAGGTCGAGGCTCGCGTGTACACGATGGGTCCGAACCACGGCGCCTACGCGCGCCTCGGTGAGGTGCAATCCGAAGTGCTCGTGGTCTGCGGCGAGACGTCGACCGACATCGACCCCGCGCTCGCGGCCCGCATCGCGGAACGTCTCCCCCGCGGTCGCGTCGAGGTGATGGCCGGGCTCGGCCACTTCGGTCCGCAACAGGATCCCGACGCGTGCGTCGCGTCGATGCTCCGCTTCGCGCCCGCGCCCTGAGCCCACCAACCGCCGGGTCGCTCAGGCGGACTTCAGGTCTTCGACGACGCGCGCCCAGCGCTGCGGATCGCTGCGATAGGGCGCGTAGAACGAGCAGCGGTCGACGACGCCGCCGTAACGCCGCCGGAGCTCGGCGCCCACGCCCTCGGTCTCGGCGACGACCGCGAACGTGTGCAGGATCTCGTCGTCGATCAGCTGACCCATCTTCACCCACTCGCCCTGCTTCGAGAGCGTGTTCAGCTCGGTCTGCAGGTCGCCCCAGCCGTGCAGCTCCAGCACGCCGCGATACGCGGGCGTCGACCCGTAGAACGCGATCTGCTGCTTGACACCCTGCTCGGCCTCGGCGATCTCCTGCTCGTTCGTCCCGGTGACGACGAACAACGGCCCCGACACCTCGAACGACGAGCGGTCGCGCCCCGCGGTCTTCAGCCCGCGCTCGACGGCGGGCAGCGTGACCTCCTTGACGTACCGCTCGGTGGTGAAGCCGTGGATGATGATCCCGTCGGCCACCTCGCCCGCGACCTCGGTCATCAGCTCGCCGACCGCCGCGAGGTGGACCTTCGGCGCTCCGAACGGGTTCGGCGGCGGCGCGAAGAACGGCGTCATCAAGGTGTGGCGGTAGAACTCGCCTTCGAAACGCAGCGGTGTCTGGTCGTTCCACGCGCTCCAGATGGCCCGCAACGCGAGCACGTACTCGCGCATGCGCCGCGCCGGGTGCGACCACGGCATCGAGAACCGCTTCTCGATGTGCGGCTTGATCTGCGACCCCAGCCCGAGGATGAAGCGGCCCTTCGACGCCTGCTGCAAGTCGTTCGCGGTGTACGCCAGCACCATCGGCGTGCGCGCGAACGCGACGGCGATCCCGGTCGCGAGCTCGATGCGCTCCGTGTGCTCGGAGGCGATCGCCAGCGGCAGGAACGCGTCGTGCCCCGTCTCGGCGGTGAGCAGCCCGTCGTATCCCATCGTCTCGAGCTCCCGGGCGCGCGGCCCGATGTCGGAGAGCGACGGCGCCATGATCCCGGTGTCGACCTTCATGGCCCGCACCGTAGAGCCGATCCACCGTTGTTGGCACACCGCCGCTGTATCGTCGACTCATGACGGCGGAGATCACACCCCCGGCGACGGCCCATCCGGTTCCCGTCTCGCTGTCGCCGAGCTCGATGGGCACGTTCACGAGCTGCCCGCTGTCGTTCCGCTTCTCCTACATCGAGCGCCTCCCGGAGCCGCCGTCCGCACCGGCGAGCAAGGGCACCCTGGTGCACCTCGCACTCCAGCACCTGCTCTGGCGCCCGCCCGC
>DATMUX010000791.1:0-5111 GCA_035563695.1 Acidimicrobiia bacterium | reverse complement strand
GGCCTCGATCGCGTCGTATGACACGAGCGAGCCCGCCATGCCGAACGACCCGACCATCTGCGCCGCGATCCTCGTCGCGTGCACGAGATCGCCGGACGGTCCCGTGCCCGACTCGCCGAAGAACAGCTCCTCGGCGCTCATGCCGCCGAAGGAGATCTTCATCATCCCGAGCAGCTCGGACCGGGTGCGCGTGAAGCGTTCCTCCGCGTCGCTGTGCGCGAGCAGACCGAGCGCGTCGCGGCGCTTGATGATCGACAACACCTCCAGCTTGCGGTTCTGGCCGACGAGGTACGCAACGGTCGCGTGTCCGGCTTCGTGCGTGGCAATCGTGCGCTTCTCGTCCTCGGTGTACTCGACCGGCTGCTTCAGACCGATCTCCTCGGTCATCTTCGCCTGCTGGACGTCGGCCCAGTCCATCGACGCCCGGCCGTCGCGGAGGGCCCACACGAGCGCCTCGTCGAACAGATGCTCGATCATGACGGGCGTGTACCCGAACGTCATCGCCGCGAGCGCATCGCGCCGCTCTTCCTTGTCGAGCTCGGGAATGTGCGCCTTGCGGTCGAGGTAGAAGTCGATGATCTCGCGCCGGCCCGACCGGCTGGGAAGGTCGAAGTGGATCGACCGGTCGAAGCGGCCGGGGCGCAGGAGCGCCGGGTCGAGGTCGGTGGCGCGGTTGGTCGCGCCGATCACCAAGATGTTCGACGGCGCCGGCGGCTTCTTGGCGACGCGCCGATCGGCCGGTAGCCAGAGGTTGAGCCGGTCGATGAGCATGCCGCGCAGCTTCTGGCCCGTGGTCGGCTCGTCGAATGACTGCAGCTGGATGAGCAACTCGTTCACGACACCCGCGATGCCCTCGCTGGTGTTGCGCTCGACGCCGCGGCCGAGCGGGTCGCTCGCGAGCGTCGCCGGAAGGGGTGACGCTCGCATGCCGCTGCGCGCACCGGCGATGGCGTCGATCTCCTCGATGAAACCGACGGCGCCGCCCTCTTCCCGCGCCGCCTTGCGCAGCTGCTTGAAGAAGTTGCGGATCTTGCGTCCGGTCATGCCGTAGAAGTGCGATTGGAACGCGGTCGAGCTCACGAAGAGGAACGGGACGTTCGCCTCGCGCGCCATCGCCTTGGCCATGTACGTCTTGCCGGTTCCCGGCGGGCCTTCGAACAGCACGCCGCGTCGCGGGTTGCCACCCATGACATCGCGGAACGTCTGGTAGCCGAGGAACAGGTTCAGCGACTTGACGACCTCGTCCTTCACGCCGCCCAGACCGACGACGTCGGCGAGCGACACGTTGATCTCGCTCGGGTCGTACCGCACGTGGGGCGAGCGGCCCCCACCCGCGAACATCGCGACCGTGCCGACCGCGATGACGATGATGAAGACCACCATCAACCACTCGGACGCCATGAGGTGCGGCAGGCCGGGCTTGATCGGGTTCTGGGTCGCCGCCCGATAGAACATGAACGCCGCGACGGGCACGAGGTAGAAGAACACGTGCCACAGGCGGCGGCGGCGCGAGTGTTCCCGAGTGCGCGCGACGTCGAAGTCGCCGCCCGCGAGCACCGCCGAGCCCCCGAGCGCCCCGACGTCGGTCGTGGTGGTCGCCGCGCCCGCGTTCGCACCGCTCGCGAAGTCGGGGCGGGGCGCGGGCCCGGTCGCGCCCCGGCGCCGCAACGCCAACGCGAGGCCGGCTCCGAGCAGCACGAGCATGACCGACGAGAGCAGGCGCGCCCACCCGGTTGACAGCTGCATGCCCAGCACGTCGAAGGAACGCGCCGTCGGGCCTGCCGGCGGCACCGCGCCGGTCCGGTCGATCGACGACGGTGACGCGCCCGCGCCGCTCGTCGCCGGCACGAGGAGCCACGGCGCGAACGTGAAGTCGAGCCGCGGTGTCAGCGTGCTCGAGAGCGGTGTTCCGGCGAGCGAACGGCTCGCGTTCAGCACGGCCGCGAACGAGATCTTCGCGGCGCGCGGCGCGACTCCCGTCTGGTTCTCGAAGCTCCGCTGCATCCGCTCCAGCCCCGCGAGATCGACGCTCACCGTGCCGAACGCGCGGTCGCCGTCGAAGGGAACCGCCTTCGCCAGCGTGATGTCTCGCTTCAACCCCGCGTCGTTGACGACGCTGGCGACGACGTCGTAGCTCCCGACGGGCTTCGTGCTCGACACGCCGTTGGGCTCGAACGCGTAGCCGACGCGCAGCTCGAGGCGCTTGACGAGCTTGACGTACAGCGGGTCGCCGGGATGCACCTGGCCGTCGGGATACGGAACGCTGGGCGCCGCGACGCCCGAGTAGCTCAGCCTCGCGGTCTCGCTGTAGGTGGCCGGCCGGCCGGCCGAGATGTGACCGGCCCACGCGGCCACGGTGGCGATGATGCACGCGGCGAGGGCCGCGGCGAGCGCTCCCTGCACGAGGCGGTGGGCGCGGGCGCGGGTCGCGCGCGCCGGCGGCGCGGGGGCCGCTCCGGCGGGATGCTCGGTACCGGTGCTCGATCCCTGAAACGGTTCCATGCGCTCTCCCAGCAGCCCCGGATATCCCGGCACCGTTGCGAGGACCGCGCGGTCCGCCCGCGCCCCGCGATCCATGATGCCCTGAACACGGAGCGTAGTGAAAGTTGCGCGGTTCGGGAAGGGGGCCTGACCGCACGCGTTGCTCGTGGTGGCAAGAGTCACCGAATGAGCCGCCGGTAGGGTGCGGGCCGTGCTCCGCCCCGGCGATCCCGTCGACGCGCGCGCCGACCGCGCCGTGCAAGGGATCGTGGGAGTGCTGCTCCTCGGCGGCTTCGTGTTCAAGTCGCCGTGGATCGTCCCCGTGGTGGCCGTGGTCCTCGCGGCCGGTTCGCTCGGTGGACCGCGCGCCAACGTGCTGCACCGGGCCTGCAACGCGTGGCTGGTCCCGCGGCTGCCCGCGCCGGGCCCGGCGGGCACTCCGCCGGCCACCATCGCGGCCGATGCCGTGCGCGCCCAGGACGCCCTGGGAACGGGCATCCTCGCGCTCGCGACGCTCGTCTACCTCGCCGGGATCGCGCTCGCCGGCTGGCTCCTGGCCATCGGCGAGGCAGTCATCGCGCTCGTCGCCGCGACCACGGGCATCCACCTCGCCGACCACCTGCGCACGCTGGGCTCGCGCTGAGCGGGCTCAGATCTCGAAGCGCCCGTACCCGCCCCGGTAGAAGATCAACGGCTTGCCGTGCGCCGCGTACCCGAGCTCGAGCACGCTCCCGACCACGATCAAGTGGTCGCCGGCGTCGTGCTCAGCTGCCGTCTCGCAGTCGACGAACGCCAGCGCGTCGTGCAGCACCGGAGCGCCGCTGCGCCCCGCGGTGTACGCGACGTGGGCGAAGCGATCGGCGCCGCGCTGGGCGAAGAGCCGGCACAGCTCCTCGCCGTCTTCGCCGAGGATGTTTGCGGCCCATCGTCCGGCGGCCTGGATGCGCGGCCACGTCGACGAATCCTTGGCCGCGCAGAACAGCACGAGCGGGGGCTCGAGCGACAGCGAGGTGAACGAGTTGCACGCCATGCCGACGGGCTCGCCGTCGTGCATCGCGGTGATGAGGGCGACACCCGTCGCGTAGTGGCCCAGAACCGTCCGGTACGTGGCCGGGTCGGGGGGCAGCACGTGCTGTTGCGAGTGGGTCACCGCGGCTTCGGCGTGTTCGGCGCGAGCACGACCTCGAGCCCTTCGTAGGCCGTCAATACCTCGGGCACCCCGACGTGCGCGCCATGATCGGCCGCGCCGTTCGCGATCACATCGAGCTCGTCGTCGAGGTGCGCAGGGTCGTGATGGAAGAGTGCGAGGCGCTTGGCCCCGGCTTCGCGCGCGATGTGCACGGCGTAATCGACGGTGCAGTGACCCCAGTGACGCTTGGGCGCGTACTCCTCGTGGGTGTGTTGCGCATCGTGGATCAGCAGGTCGACACCGTCGCAGAGCTCGAGGATCTCGTGCGGAACGAAGTCGTCGGGATCGTCGGGACTGCAACCGGGCCCGTGGTCGGGCACGTACGCCACCGAGACGCCGTTCCAGTCGACCCGGAACCCCAGCGTCGGACCGACGTGGCGCACCCAGCGCGAACGCACCTTGGCCGTGCCGATCGGGAAGTCGTCATCGCCCGTGTCGTGGAAGCCCACCGCGCCGGCGAGTTGGGACGGCACGATCGGGAAGAACGGCGGGCACATCAGCTGGGCGAACACCTCGCCGAGCGGTCCGGTCACCTGGCGCGGGCCGTAGACGTCGAGGCTCGCGCCCTCTTTGTGCAGTGGGGTGAAGAACGGCAGTCCTTGCACGTGATCCCAATGCAGGTGCGACAGCAACACCGCGCCGTGGAACTCACCGGACTGACGCTGACCGTAGGGCCGCAGCCCCGTGCCGAGATCGAACACGATCGGATTCGCACCGTCGGCTTCGAGCGCGACACACGAGGAGTGTCCCCCGTAGCGCGTGTACCCCGGCCCGGCGCACGGTGTCGAACCCCGGACGCCATTGAACAGAACACGTATCCCCCCGGACATGGCGGGGCAGGTTATCCATTCCTCGGCGACTCTGAACAGCGCGTGAACCGAGAATATGCGGGCGCGATGAGCGTCGCGACGTCAGCGTGAGGGCGAGAGCATCCGCCGACGACGGTACGCGAGGGCGAGACCGGCGCCGACGAGGGCGAAGCCCGTCGACACCAGCGGCACGAACGGGGTGCCGGTACGGGGCAGGCTGCCACCACCGGCCGGCGGCGCGGTCGTGGTGCTCGCCTGCGGCGACACACCTGATTCGACGGTGACCGGCGCGGACGCGGTCTGGGCCGTGCCCGTCGAGTCGGCGCCGCTCACCACGATCTCGTGCGATCCCGCGGCCGTGCCGGCCGGGATCGTCACCGTGGTCGAGAAGCGGCCGTCGGCGCCGACCGCGGCCTGGCCGAGCGACACCACAGAGGAATGCAGTTCGAGGCCGACCGTCGAGCCGGGCTCCCAGCCCGCACCCGACACCGTCAGCTGACCGCCCGCGGGCACCGTCGTCTGGCTGAGCGCGACCGCCGCCTCCTCGGGGGGCGCGGTCGTGGTGGTCGTGGTCGTCGCCGGCGCCACCGTGGTCGACGTCGTGGTCGTCGCCGGCGCCACCGTCGTCGACG
>DATMUX010000790.1:0-2748 GCA_035563695.1 Acidimicrobiia bacterium | reverse complement strand
CCAACGCGAACAGCTCGTCGACGTCGCGCACGCTGACGGGTGGCACCGGCCGCCGCACGAGCCGCACGAGCGCGCTCTCGACCTTCGGCTTGGGCACGAAGACGTTCGGCGACACCGTCCCGACCACCTTGGCCTCGGCGTAGTACGCAACCTTCACCGAGACGGCACCGTATGCGCCGGAACCCGCGCGCGCGGCGAGCCGCTCCCCGACCTCGCGCTGCACCATCACGAGGAAGCGGTCGATCATCGGCGCGCGCTCCAGCGCGCCGATGACGACCGGCGTCGCGACGTTGTACGGGAGGTTGGCGACCATCGCCCACCGGCCCTCGGCCAGCAGCGCCGCCCAGTCGGCCTCCAGCGCGTCGGCCTGCACGATCTCCACCGCGTGCTCGAACCGGTCGCCGACCACCGCGCGCAGGACCGGGACGAGGTGCCGGTCGATCTCGACCGCGAGCACGTGCGCGCCCGCGTCCGCGAGCGCCACTGTCAGCGACCCGACCCCCGGCCCGACCTCCACCACGTGATCGCCCGGCCCGACCTCGGCGAGGCGCACGATGCGGCGCGCCGTGTTGGGATCGGCGAGGAAATGCTGCCCGAGCGCCTTCGACGGTCGCAGCTCGTAGCGCGCGAGCAGCTCGCGCACCTGCGTGGCCGTCAGCGTCACCGGCCGACGCCGAACACCCGCGCCGCGTTCTCGCGCGTGACGGCCGCGATCTCCGCCGCCGCGCATCCACGCGCCCGGGCCAGCGCCTCCCCGACGGCCACGACGTAGGCGGGCTCGTTCTGCTTGCCGCGATACGGCTCGGGCGCGAGGTACGGCGAGTCGGTCTCGACGAGGATCCGATCCGAGGGCGCGAGGCGCGCCGCGTCGCGCAGCGCGCCGGCGTTCTTGAACGAGACGATGCCGCTGAAGGACAGGTAACAGCCCCGGTCGAGCGCGGCGCGCGCCTCGTCTGGACCCCCGGTGAAGCAGTGGAAGACCGTACGGCCGGGAACTCCCTCGTCGTCGAGCACGCGGAACGTGTGGTCCCACGCGTCACGCGAGTGGATCACGAGCGGCTTGCCGGTGCGCTTCGCCAGACGAATCTGCCAGCGGAACGCGGTCTCCTGCTCGTCGCGCGGCGAGTGCTCGTAGTAGAGGTCGAAGCCGGCCTCACCGATCGCCACACACCCGTCGGAGACCGCCAGCGGCTCGAGCATGCCCCACTCGGCGGCGAGCTTCGACGCGTCGTGCGGATGCAACCCCACCGCGGCGTACACGTTGGGATATTGGTCGGCGAGCGCGAGCGCGTCCTGCGAGCTCGGCAAGTCGGTGCCGACACACACCAGCCACGCGACCCCGGCATCCGTCGCGCGCCGCACTTGCTCGCGGGCCTCGGCCGCGCCGAGTTGCACGTGGCAGTGCGAGTCGACCCAGCTCGGAGCCGGGCTCACTCCGTCTCCCGGCGCGGGAACAGCGGCGCGCCCTTGTCGAGCGGGGCGCCGCCGGGAAGCTGTCCCCACGCGGCGGCGCCGGGCAGCCGCACGTCCTCCGGGCGTCCCGGCAGGCCGAGGCGGCGCCACAGCTCGCGACACGCGTTCGGGATCACGGGAGACGCGAGCAGCGCGACGATGCGCAGCGCCTCGAGGCAGTCGCCGATCACCTCGGCCACCGCCGCGTGGTCGCCCGACTTCTGGAGCGCCCACGGTTGGCGTTCCTCGATGAACCCGTTGGTCGCGCGGATGAGGTCCCACACCGCGCCGAACCCGCCGGCGAAGTCGAGACGGGTCATCGCGTGGGCCAGGCCTGCGTACGCCGCGGCCGCGCCCGCGCGCAGCGGGCCATCGGCCCGCGCGTCGGGCACCACCCCGCCGCAGTAGTTGACGGCCATGTTGAGCACGCGATTCGCGAGGTTGCCGAAGTTGTTCGCGAGGTCGGCGTTGTAGCGCTGCACCATGGCCTCGTACGAGAAGTCGCCGTCGGGACCGAAGCGCTGGTCGATCATGAAGTGGTACCGGAAGCCGTCGACACCGAAGTCGGCAACGAGGTCGGCGGGCGCGATCTGGTTGAGCCGCGTCTTGCTCATCTTCTCGCCGCCCACGAGCAGCCAGCCGTGCGCGAACACACACCGGGGCGGCTCGATACCCGCCGACATCAACATCGCGGGCCAGTACACCGCGTGGAACCGCAAGATGTCCTTGCCGACGAGGTGGTAGTCGACCGGCCACCACTGGGCGAACCGCGAGTCGTCGGTGCCGTAGCCGACCGCCGTGCAGTAGTTGAACAACGCGTCGGCCCACACGTACGCGACGTGCTCCGGGTCCCAGGGCAGCGGCACGCCCCACGAGATCGACGTCCGGCTCATCGAGAAGTCGCGCAGGCCCTGGCGGATGAACCCGAGCACCTCGTTCAACCGCGATTCGGGCTGTACCGCCTCCGGATGCTCGGCGTAGTACGCGAGCAGCCGGTCCTCATAGCGCGACAGCTTGAAGAAGTAGTTCTCCTCGGTGACGTGCTCGACCTTGCGGGTGTCGTGGATCGGGCACCACTTGCCGTCGATGAGCTCCTCTTCGGTGTAGTAGGCCTCGCACGCGACGCAGTAGAGGCCCTCGTACGTGGCGAGCTCGATGTCGCCCGCGTCGTAGATCGCCTGCAGGAACTGCTGCACCGCCCGGTAGTGGCGCGGCTCGGTCGTGCGGATGAAGTCGTCGTACTCGATGTCGAGCGCGTCCCACGTGTCGCGGAAGTGTTTGGCCGTCTCGTCGACC
>DATMUX010000789.1:0-2417 GCA_035563695.1 Acidimicrobiia bacterium | reverse complement strand
GCACGCCCGTGGTGCGGGGCATCCTCGACGCGGAGATCCCGGTCATGGGCCACATCGGGCTCACGCCACAGTCGATCCACGCGCTCGGCGGGTTCAAGGTCCAGGGCAAGGAACTCGACGCGGCGAAGTCGCTGACCGACGACGCGGTCGCGCTCGCCGACGCGGGCTGCTTCGCGATCGTGCTGGAGTGTGTGCCCGACGGCGTCGCCCGCATGATCACCGAGTCGGTGGCGGTGCCGACGATCGGCATCGGTGCGGGACGCCACTGCGACGGTCAGGTGCTGGTCTGGCACGACGTGCTCGGGTTCGCGGGCACCGGGCGCCGCGCCCCGAAGTTCGTGCGCCAGTACGCCGCGTTGGAAGTCGCGGCGACCGAGGCGCTCGAGCGATTCTGCGCCGACGTGCGGGCGGGTACGTATCCGTCGAGTGCCGAGACCTACCACATGACCGACCGGATGGCGGAGGCCTTGGGGCTGTACGGCGCGCCCGAGCCCGAGCTTGCGCCGTAGCGCGCGCGTTGCCCGTTACGGCGTGGCTGCGCTGGTCGCGGCGGGCGCGCTCGCGGGCATGGTCTGGATCGTCGCGGCGCGCCGCGACGGCGGCGCGGCGCACCTGCGCTTCGCGGTGACGCGCCCGGCGAGCGCGCCGTTCGCGGCGTTCGGCGAGGCACACGTGGCGCTCGGCGGCCGCTGCCTGCGCGTCCTGGTCGCGACGACGCTCGCCCAGCGCGAGCAGGGCCTGCGCGGCGTGAAGGCGCTCCGTCCGTACGACGGGATGCTGTTCGTGTTCCCGGGCGACACGGACTCCCGGTTCACGATGGCGCAGACGCCGCAGCCGCTCGACATCACGTTCTTCGCGGCGACGGGCGCGCCGGTCGACGAGACCCGCATGACGCCGTGCCCGCTCGGTACCGACACGAGCTGCCCGGTATATGCCAGCCGGCAGCGCTACCGCTACGCGCTCGAGCGGCCCGCCGGCGCCGCGGGGTCGAGCGGGACGCTCGGCGGCTGCGCCTGATCGCGCGGCGGCTCGGTGGTAGATGTCACACCCCCCGTATAGCGTGCCGGACGATAGGTCCCGAGGTGATGATCCTCGAGGTGATGACCCTTCGAGATGATGAACACGGGGAGGGCTCTGGTAGCTTTCTCCGGTTCACAATCGAGTCCTGCCCCCGCGGCGCCGGCCTTCCGGCGGGCAACGGGGCCCGCAGCCCGGCTCGGCCGGGGCGGTCCGAAGGAGGTACAGGCCATGCCGACGTCGGCAACCCGGCCGTACGAGGTCATGATCATCATCGACGCCGACCTGGACGAGGAGACGATCCGGGCTGCCGTCGAGCGGTGGCTCCAGCTCATCGAGTCGCATGGCGCCGAGCGTGGACATGTCGACTTCTGGGGCAAGCGCCGTCTCGCCTACGAGATCAAGCGGAAGTCGGAGGGCTACTACGTGGTCTTCCAGGCCCGTGCCGAGCCGAAGGCGATGGACGAGCTGCACCGGGTGCTCTCCCTGGCAGATGAAGTCATCCGTCACATGGTGCTGCGCATACCCGAAAAGGTCTACGGACCGCCGAAGGTCGCGGGCGTCAGGGCGGAACACGCGTAGGGAGCAGCGACATGGCAACGGACACGAACTCCATCACGATCTCCGGCAACATCACCCGCGACCCGGAGATGCGCTACACGCCGAGCGGGGTGTCGAAGGTGACCTTCGGCGTCGCGGTGAACCGCTCGTGGCGCAATCAGCAGACCCAGGAATGGGAGGAGCAGACGAGCTTCTTCAACGTGGTCGCGTGGCGTCAGCTCGCCGAGAACGTCGGCGCGTCGCTGACGAAGGGATCGCGCGTGGTCGTGAGCGGCCGGCTCGAGCAGCGCAGCTGGGAGACCGAGCAGGGCGAGAAGCGCTCGATCGTCGAGATCGTCGCCGACGACGTGGCCCCCAGCCTGCGGTTCGCGACCGCCGAGATCCACAAGGTGGAGCGCAGCGGCCCCGGCGGCCCCGACGGCGGCGGCCGTCGGGCTCCCGCGCCCGCCCCCGCCGCGGGCGGCGGGAGCGGCGGCAGCGGCAGCGGCGACTACGACAGCTACGGCGAAGAGCCGTTCTAGACGGGTAAGGGTGCTCGATGGCGCAACGCAAAGAGAAGAAGGCTCCGCCCGGCAAGGATCGGCGGCCGATCAAGAAGAAGACGTCGATCCTCACCACCGAGAACGTCGACTGGATCGACTACAAGGACGTCAACCTGCTACGGCGGTTCATGTCCGAGCGGGCGAAGATCCGGGCGCGCCGCGTGACCGGCAACAGCCAGCAACAGCAGGTGGCGGTCGCGCGCGCGATCCGCGTGGCGCGCGAGATGGCGCTTTTGCCGTACAGCGTGCGCCAGGTGACGCAACGCTCGAAGGGGCGCCGCGATCGCGGCGAGCGCG
>DATMUX010000788.1:0-2876 GCA_035563695.1 Acidimicrobiia bacterium | reverse complement strand
CGAGCGGCAGCTCGTCGCGCGCACCGGTGGCGCGCACCTTGCGCTCGGCGACACCGCGGGCGGTGCCCTTCGCGCCGACGACGAGCTGCACGGGCACGCCCACGAGATCGGCGTCGGCGAACTTCACGCCCGGGCTGACGTCGCGGTCGTCGTAGAGCACCTCGATGCCGCGGGCGCGCAGCTCGTCGTAGATGCGCTCTGCCGTGCGGACCACCTCGGCACCTTGGTCGCCGCGGCCGGGCACGGCGACGACGTGCACGTCGTACGGCGCGACTGCAGCCGGCCACGCGAGGCCCTGCTCGTCGTGGAATTCCTCGACGATCGCGGCGAGCACGCGCGACACGCCGATGCCGTAGCACCCCATCATCATCGGGTGCTGCTCGCCCTTCTCGTCGGTGTAGCGCGCGTCGAGCGCCTCGCTGTACTTGGTGCCGAGCTGGAACACGTGCCCGACCTCGATGCCCCGATCGACCGAGAGCGTGTGGCCGCAGCGGGGGCACGTGTCGCCCGTGACGACGGTAACGAGATCGGCCCACACGTCGACGGAGAAGTCGCGTCCGAGCACGGCATTGCGTACGTGATGATCGACGCGGTTCGCGCCGGTGATCCACGCGGTGTGCGCGCGGATGCCGGGATCGGCGACCACGACGGTCGCGCCGGCGTAGTGCGGCCCGATGTAGCCCTTGGGCAGCACCGGGTGCGCGACGAAGTCGTCGTCGCCGTAGAGGCGCATCTTCTTGGGTGCGACCGCCGCGGCGAGCGCGTATTCGTTGACCTCGCGATCACCCGGGACGAGCGCGAGGCCGAGCTCACCGTCGACGTCGAATGCGATGCACTTCAGCAGTTCGCCCGGCGCGGCTCCGAGGAGCTCGGCGACACCGGTGATGCCGGGAAGTCCGGGCGTGTGCACCTCTTCGATCGGCGGTACGGCCGGGTCGACCGCGGGTACCTCGGTGTGGTGCCACGAATGATCGCGGCGCGCGGCCTCGACGTTCGCGGCGTAGTCGCAGTTCGTGCACCACACGAAGTCGTCCTCGCCGACGGCGGCCACGGCCATGAACTCGCGACTCTCCGACCCGCCCATCTCGCCCGACTGCGCCTCGACCGCGCGGAACGTCAATCCGCAGCGCGTGAAGACGCGCGTATACGCGTCGTACATGGCCCGGTAGCTCGTGCGGAGGCCGCCGGCATCGAGATCGAACGAGTACGCGTCCTTCATGAGGAATTCGCGGCCGCGCAACAGCCCAAAGCGCGGCCGCAGCTCGTCGCGGTACTTCCAGTTGATCTGGTAGAGGTTGACCGGGAGGTCGCGGTACGAGCCGTACTCCTGCGCGACGAGCGTGGTCACGACCTCCTCGGCAGTCGGTGAGAGGCAGTAGCCGGTCTCCTTGCGGTCGACCAGCCGGAACATGAGCGGGCCGTAGGCCTTGTCGCGCCCGCTGCGCTGCCACAGCTCGAGCGGCTGGGCGATCGGGAGCAGCACCTCCTGCGCGCCGGCCGCGTCCATCTCTTCCCGGACGATCTGCTCGATCTTGCGCAGCACGCGGTAGCCGAGCGGGAGCCACGAGTAGATGCCGGCGCTGACCCGGCGGATGTAGCCCGCCCGCACGAGCAGGCGGTGGCTGTCGACCTCGGCGTCGGCCGGGTCGTCGCGCAGGGTGCGCAGGAACAGGGCCGACATCCGCATGACGGCCGAGGCTACCGGCGGCGCGCACGCCGGCTTCGGGATTCCGCCGCACCCGAGTGGTGGTCACCGAAGTGGCCGTATACGGCCATTTTCGTGACCACGGCGGCATTCCTGACCTTCGCGCTCGCAATTGGGTCGTGAAATACCTAGACTGAGGTCATGATTTCGCGGGTTCGGGCCGGACGGTCCCCGGTCGTCATCGACCGTGGCGCGGCCAGCATCTCAATGGGCCGCACACCCCACGACGTGCACGACACCCGCTGTCGCCGTCGCGCCCACTGACGGCCCGCGCTCCGCGCCCCGCCGCCCGCCGTCTGTTCCGTCCGCCCGTGTCCCGGGAGCCGCCCTATGGCGATCGACGTTCGCGACCTCACGACCCGGCCGCTCGAGCCGGTCATCGCCGAGGAGCTCGACATCTTCGAACGCACCGTCGGTGAGTACCTCGACGGGCGGGTCGACGAGGACACGTTCCGCGTGTTCCGCCTCAATCACGGTGTGTACGGGCAGCGCCAGGGCGGCCGCAACCAGATGCTGCGGGTCAAGGTACCGCACGGGCGCGTCACACCCGAGCAGCTCGACACGTACGCGTACATCGCCGAGACGTACTCGCGCGGGTGGGGTCACCTCACGACGCGCCAGAACGTGCAGTTCCACTTCATCCAGCTCGAGCAGACGCCCGAGATCCTGCGGCTGCTCGCGTCAGTAGGGGTCACGACGCGCGAGGCGTGCGGCGACACCGTCCGCAACGTCATGGGTTGTCACCTCGCGGGCGCGTGCCCGCAGGAAGTGCTCGACATCACCCCGTGGGCGCAGGCAACCACCGACTTCCTCCTGCGCCACCCGTACGGCCAGCGCCTGCCGCGCAAGTTCAAGATCAACTTCTCCGGCTGCGCGACCGATTGCGGCCAGGCGATGTTCAACGACGTCGGCGTCGTCGCCACCACGCGCGAGCTGGCCGACGGGACAGCCGAGGCCGGGTTCCGGGTGTTCATCGCCGGAGGGCTCGGCGCGAACCCCCACCCGGCGCAGGCGCTCGAGGACTTCACCCCGAAGGAAGATCTCCTGCCGACGATCTACGCCTGCCTGCGCACCTTCGACCACTACGGCAACCGCGACAACAAGATCCGGGCACGGATGAAGTGGCTCGTCGACACGCTCGAAGGCGGCATCGACGAGCTGCGCGAGCGCA
>DATMUX010000787.1:0-4901 GCA_035563695.1 Acidimicrobiia bacterium | reverse complement strand
GCGGCGCCGACTCGACCCCTCTCTCCGGCCACGGGGGCACGCTATCCGCCATGCAGTGCCGCGTGCGTAATTCCCGCGCGCGAGCTCAGCCGTCACGTTGGGATGCGCGCAGACCGTGGTCGTCCGTCAGCGGCAGCGCGCGTATCCGGCGCCCGCACGCGGCGAAGATCGCGTTCGCGATCGCGGGCGCAATCGTGGTGATCGGGGTCTCACCACCTCCCGCCGACGGCAGGTCGGGGCGGTCGACGAGCACCACCTCGATCGGCGGCACGTCGGTGAACCGCGGCACCCGGTACTGCGAGAAGCCGGCGTTGGTGATGCGACCCGCGTCGAACTGCACGGCCTCGAAGAGCGCCCCGCCGAGCCCCATGATCGTGGCGCCCTCGATCTGGTTGCGGAGGTTCTCGGGATCGACGACGGCGCCGCACTCGAACGCGGTGACGACCCGCACGACCTCGAGCCGGTCACCGTCGACACCGGCCAGGACGCAGGTCGCGCTGCGCCCGCCCTTCTCGAGCCCCGCCGCGATGCCCGCGCCGTAGCCGACGTCGTGGACCTGCGTGTCCCAGCCGAAGTGGGCGGCCGCCGTGCGCAGCACCGTCGCGAGCCGGGCGTCGGCGAGATGGCGCAACCGGAGCTCGAGCGGGTCGACGCGCAGCTCGTGGGCGAGCTCGTCCACGAACGACTCGCGGGCGAACGTGTTCACCGTCGCGGCCAGGGCACGGTACGGCCCCTGGCGCAACGGTGATTCGGCGGGCTCGAACCGGAGACGCTGGTTCGGGAAATCGTACGGGGCCGTGATCGCGGCGCTGCCCGCGTTGATGTCGACGAACTCCCACGCGGTGATGCCGCCGTCGGACGTCGCGCCGCCCTGGATGTCGATGACCGCGGCCGGGCGGAAGTACGCCCAGGTGAACTCCTCGGCGCGCGTCCAGTGCACACGCACCGGCGCGCCCGCCGCGCGGGCGAGCCGGGCTGCCGCGAGCGCGACATCGGGCTCGTGCTTTCCGCCGAACCCCGCGCCGGTGTCGGGGACGATCACCCGCACGTCGGGTTCGGGGATCCCGAACGCCGCGGCGACCGCGCGGCGGGTGCCGAACGGTTGTTGCGTACCGGTCCAGATCGTGAGGCGATCGTGCTCCCATTCGGCGAGCGCGACGCGCGTCTCGAGTGGCGCGTGGGCGATGTACGGCGCGGTGTAGGTGCGTCGCAGGCGGTGCGCCGCAACGGCGAGCGCGGCATCGACGTCGCCCGCGTCGTGGGCAAACGCTCCGCCCCATCCCTCGACGGTCGCGGGGTGGGTGCGCAGGTGGTCTTCGAGATCGGCCTGGGCGACGGTGCCGGTCGGCTCCCATTCGGCGTCGATGGCGGCAATGGCTGCCCGCGCCGCGCTCGCCGTCGGCGCGACCACACCGACGAAGTCGCCGTCGACGACGACGGTGACCCCGGGATGCTTGCGCGCTCCGGAGGTGTCGACCAAGCGAAGCGTCGCACCGAGTTGCGGCGGCCGGAGCAGCGCGCCGTGCAGCATGCCGGGGCGGCGCATGTCGGACGCGAAACGTTTCGCCCCCGTCGCCGCGGCGGCGTCGCCCCACCGTGTCGAGGGTGCGGCCTCGCGCGGCCCGCTCGTGGGCTGAGGGTGGTCGACGTTCACCAGCTCGACGCGCCGCGTTCCGGGAGTCACGGCGCTCTCGCGCAGCAATCCCCGCGCGGCCGCCGCCGCCAGGCGCAGCTCCGGCATGGCAGCCGGCATCGAGAGACTGCCGAACGTGCCGGCGTCGAAGGGGCACACGTCGGTGTCGCCCATCACGAGGCGCACGGCGGCGGGGTCGGCGCCCAGCTCCTCGGCGACGACCATCTGCAACGCGTGGCGGGTGCCCTGCCCGACCTCGACCTTGCCGGTGAACGCGGTGACCGCGCCGCTCGCGTCGATGTGCAGCCACGCGCCGCCCGTCGGGGACCACATGCCCGGCGCCGCGGGTGCGACGGGGGCGACGACGACCAGACCGTCGCCCAGCACGTCGAAGTAGTCGCGCTCGTCCGGCGCCGTCAGGTCCCAAGGTTTGCGCGGGCGCCGGCCGAACGCCGGGCTGTCGAGCGGTTCGGGTGCCGGCGCGGTGACACGAGCAGGAGCCCCCGCGGCGCGCTCGATGGCGTCGACGATGCGGGGGTACGCGCAGCAGCGGCACACGTTCGGAGCCATCCACCGCACTGTCTCGTCGGCGGTCGGGCGCGGGTGCCCGGCGAGCAGCGCGACCGTGGCGACGACCATGCCCGGGGTGCAGTACCCGCATTGCATCGCGCCGGCGTCGACGAACGCCTGTTGCACCGGGTGCAGTGAACCGCCGGGCCCGGTCAGGCCTTCGACGGTGGTGACGGTCCGGCCCGCGACCTCGGCCATGCCGACGACGCACGCGCGCGCGAGCTCGCCGTCGAGCAACACGCTGCACGCGCCGCACGCGGATTCCCCGCAGCCGTACTTCGTGCCGGTCAGGCCGAGATGATCACGCAACCATTCGAGCAACGACCGCGTATCGGTGGCATCGACCTCGTGCTCGACGCCGTTGACCACGACCGGGCCCGTGTCCGAAGCCATCAGCGCGGCAACGTACTGCGCGCGGTCGCGGTTGTCAGCCGTGCCGGCCGCGCTCCATCGGGTGGGCTCGCACGAGGAGCCGGCCTCGCCGGGCGTCCGGCGGCGCGTCGTGCAGCGCGTCGACGACGGAATCGACGACCCACCCTGCATCCGCGATCCAGTCGAGAGCGACGGCCGGCGGTGGAACCGTGAGCACCGGTTCACCCGATTCGGCGAGAGCGCTTTCGTACGCGCGTTCGCGGTCGTTGAGCTCGCGCTCGCGGGTCGAGACGCTGACCGCCAGCGTGCCGCCCGTTCCCGCGCGCGCGCTGGTGACGTGCAGCAGCTCGCGGTACCAGTGCTCGGGCAGGTAGCGCAACACTCCCTCGCACACGAACAGGGATGGCCGCACGGGATCGTGACCGGCGACGGCCAGTCGATCATCCAGGCCGGGCTCGGTGAAGTCGGCCGCGACGAACACGATGCCGTCGAGCGCGGCGCCGATCTCCGAGAGACGGCGCCGCTTGTCGGCCTGGGTTGCGGGATGGTCGACCTCGAAGAACCGTACGTGCGGTGTGCGGTATCGCATCGCTCGACCGTCGTACCCCGCGCCGAGGATGACGATCTGATCCACACCCTCGCGCAACGCGCGGGTGACCGCGTCGTCGAAGAAATGGGTGCGGGCCTGCAGCCAGTCGAGGAACTGCGGACGTGAGCGGCGGCGGTCGAGAAGCTCGGGGCTCAGGTCGTCGACCAGGCTCGCGATCAACCGGTCGTCGGCCGCCGCGTCGCCGGTCGTCCACGCGGGACGATCGATCGTGGCGCGGGCAACGGCAACCCCGTGCGCCGTGTTGGAGGCCACATCCGCGCGCATGCCCCGATCACATCACAGGAGGCACATCACACCGGCGCGCGACCGCTGGCGCTGCTCCCGGGCTCGTCGCGCTCCGGTCACGGCGAGAGTTGAGCGGACGCCGAGCATCGGGCACAATCGCGATGGGTCTCGGGGATCCGACCGACGAGCACTCCCGCCTCGCTTGTCGGCCGGATCCCCCGAGACTCTCCCGCCACCTGGCTCCCGCCTCCCGAGGGATTGTTTCCCGCGGCACTTTCATCGGAGTTTCACGGCGTGTCCGTGGCGCCGAGTTCCGGACGCGGCGTCGGCCGTCGGGGTCAGTGCGCGGTCGATTCGCGCTCGAGCTTCCGCGCGAATGCCGACATATGCCGCAGCCCGGCGGCCTCGGCGGTCGCCGTGATGTGGTGAGAGAGCTCCGCGGGATGCGCGGGCCTTTGGCTGTTGTCGCACTCGCGGGTCGCGAGCAACCACGCGAGCTCCGAACGGGCCCGCAGCACCGGCGCTTCGAGCCGGTCGGCGATCGCGATCGCCCGCTCGAAGAGCTCGGGCGCGCGCCGGTCGCCGACGACGGCCGCGGCCACCGCCGCGCCGTGGGCAATCGGCGCCACGACCCAGTTGCCCGGGACGGCAACTTGGTCGACGTACGGTTCGAGCAGGCGCAGGATCGTTCGGGCCGCGTCCGGCATCTCGAGGTGCAGCGCGGTCTCGGCCGTCGCGATCAATGCCGTCGACCAGAAAGTCGTGCGGGGAAGCGCCTCGAACGCGTTCGGGCCGAGCTCGACGACGATGTCGCGAGCTTCGTCCCGCCCGTCCGATGTGGTCGCGAGCGCGCGGGCGAGGAGCAGACGCAATGCGGGTAACTGGGCCAGCTGCTCGGCGTTGTTGCGCGCGAGATCGACGGCCTCGTGGGCCCGCCCTTGTTGCCAGCGAAGCATCGCGAGCTGCAGGAGCGCACCGGTCTCGGCATAGATGATGCCGTGATCCTTTCCGTAGTCGCGCGCCGCGAGCACGAGCCGTTCCGCATCGTCCAGGCATCCACTGAGGCCCGCGCGCCAGGCGCGCCGGCTCCGTACGCTCCACGCCAGCGGCGCGAGGTCGTAGCGCGACGCGAGGTGCGCAGCGTCGCTCCCGGCCGCATCGGCTGCGGCGAGATCGGCGGACTCGATCGCGGTCACGACCCGCAGGCTGAAGAGGCTGTACTGAGCCGCGACGTCGCGGCTCTCGATCGCGAGCGGCAGTGCCTCGTCGATCTCGTGCCGGCGCAACTCGAGACTCTCGGGCGTGAGCAGCGTGGATGCATGGCGGAGGAGCGCTTCGAGGAGGGCGACGTCGTCGCCGCTCGACCGGGCTGCCCGGAATGCCTCGGCGAAGAGCTCCTGCGACCTCGCGGGGTCGCGCAGATGCTCGTCGGCCGCCATGCGGGCGACGATGCGGCTCCGGGTCGCGTCGTCGCGGGCGGCTCCGAGCGCG
>DATMUX010000786.1:0-2954 GCA_035563695.1 Acidimicrobiia bacterium | reverse complement strand
TCCCCGAGTCGTACCTCGGCACGCCGTTGTTCGGCACGCAGGCGCACCCGCACCTGATGGTCGAGGTCGGCAAGGCGGGCTACATCTATCTGGTCGACCGTGACGACCTCGGCGGGTATCAGGCCGGTCCCGGGATGTCCGATGCTTCGCTCGCGCGCATCGGCTCGTTCGCCGGGGTCTGGAGCACGCCCACGGTGTGGCCCGGAGGCGGCGGCCCCGGAGGCGGCGGATACGTGTACATCACGCACTCGGCGTCCGTGAACGGCCCGGGTGGACCGGGCCTGCGCGCCTACCGCTACGGCGTCGACGCTTCCGGGCTGCCCACCCTCGCGGGCGCCGGACAATCCTCCGATCCGTTCGGGTTCGGGTCGGGATCACCGGTGGTCACGTCGGCCGGTCTCGACCCCGGGTCCGCGCTCCTGTGGGTCGTGTGGCAAACCAACGGCTCCGGGAACGGCGCGCAGCTGCGCGCGTACGACCCTGTCCCGGTCAACGGAATCCTGAACTTACGCTGGAGCGCGCCGATCGGCACCGCGGTGAAGTTCGCGCCGCCGGGTGTGAGCGACGGCCGTGTGTACGTCGGCACGCGTGACGGCCACGTGCTCGCCTTCGGATCGCCGATCGACCAGCCCGTCGTCGCGTCACCGGGATCGATGTCGTTCCCGCCCACGATCGTGCAACAGACGACCACGCAGACACTGACGTTGCGCGCGACGCGTCCGTCGACGGTCACCTCGCTCGCTTCGAACAGCGCACAGTTCGTCGTCGGGCAGCCGTCGGAGGAGCTACCTGCCGATCTCGACGCCGGCGACACGCTGAGCGTGCCGGTGACGTTCGCGCCGTCGTCGCGTCTCATCACGAGTGGCACGCTGACGGCGACCGTCGACGACGCGCCCGACGTATCGGTCGCGCTCTCGGGTGTCGGACGGCTGCCCGTCGGCGATCTGTACAGCTTCCCCGGGCAGCTGAGCCTCGGGGGAGCCCCCATCGGGGGCGCCCCGCTCTCCGCCTCGCTCACCTTCTCGAACGTCGGAGCCGCACCGCTGCGCGTCACCGGCACGTCGGTGCCGCCGCCGTCGACGTACTTCAGTGTGACGGGCTTGCCGGCCGTAGGTGGCACCCTCGCTCCCGGGCAGAGCATCATCGCGACCGTCGTGTTCCGGCCGTCGGCCGTCGGACTCTTCTCCGGCGCCGTCAGTCTCGCGACGGATGCCGCGGCGCCGGGCACCGCGGTCGTGACCGTCCCGGTGTCGGCCGGCGCGGCGCCACCGTCGCGCCTCGTGGTGTCGCAATCAGCGGTGTACTTCGGACCGGTGCGCATCGGGTCCGCGGCGACGCGGAGCGTTCTGCTCCGGAACGCGGGCCAGTCGGTCGTGACGATCACCAAGTCGAAACCGCCCGCGTATGCCAGCGGGCTCAGGCCGGTGACGAGCCTCCCCGAAGGCACGATGCTCGCACCCGGAGAGACTCGCACGTTCACGGTGACGTTCCAGGCGACGCGTCCGGGACACTTCACCGACACATGGCTGATCAACGGCAACGACGGATCGGGACTGCACACGATCGTCTTCGACGCGTACGCATCCTTGCCCCGAGCGACGAACTGGATGGTCGACGGCGAGGGCCGTGTCTACACCCTCGGTGCCGGAACATCCCTCGGCAACGCGCCGGTCGGCAGCGCGCGCGCGGTCACGGTCGTACCGACACCGAGCGGGCTCGGCTATTACGTGTCCGACTATCGAGGCCGGGTCTTCGCGTTCGGCGACGCCCGGGCGTTGGGCACCGTGCCACCGGGCGCGCTGCAGGGCGGTGAGGTCGTGTCGACGATGTCGGTGACGCCGTCCGGCAACGGATACTGGATCTTCACGTCGGCGGGGCGTGTGTTCCGCTTCGGCGACGCGGCCGGCTTCGGCGATCTCGCGCGCGTGCGCCTGAATCAGCCGATCGTGGCCTCGGTCGCGACGCCGAGCGGGCAGGGCTACTACATGATCGGGGCCGACGGCGGGGTGTTCTCGTTCGGCGATGCGCCGTTCTTGGGCTCGGTCGCGAATCTTCGACTCAACCAGCCCGTCGTGGGACTCGTACCGACCGCCGGGCGGGGTTACTGGCTGGTTGCATCCGACGGCGGCGTGTTCGCGTTCGGCGACGCGAGCTTCCGCGGCTCGATGGGCAGCGTTCGCCTCAACGCACCGATCACCGGCATGGTGCGCTACGGCAACGGCTATCTCATGGTCGCGGTCGACGGAGGCCTCTTCAACTTCTCCAGCTCCCCGTTCGTCGGTTCCCTCAGTGGCCGCGTGCTGCCCGCGCCGATCGTGGGCGTCGCCGCGTTCACGGTGTGAGCCGCGCCGCGAGATAGCGGGAGCAGTCGCCGAACGTGCGCACGAGATGCGCGTCGGCCTCGGGAATCTCGACCCCGGTCTCGTGCGCCAGCGCGATGAGGAAGTTCAGGAAGTCGATCGAGTCGAGATCGAGCTCCTCCTGCAGGTCGGTATCGGCAGCCAGCACGGTGAGATCGGCTTCGGGTGCAACGTGCGCGAGCGCGCGGCGGATCGCGGCATCGGGATCGACGGTGTTCACAGGTCCTCCGGATGGTGCAAGAGGCGCGCGACCGTCGTCAGGAAGCGCGCGCCGAGGTGTCCGTCACTCGCGCGATGATCGGCCGAAAGCGACGCGGTGACGACCGGCCGGGCCGCGATGCCGCCGTCGGCGGCCCAGACGCGCTCGGCGATCTTGCCGAAGCCGACGAGAGCGACTTGCGGTGCGTAGATCACGCCCAGCACGCTGCGGACGCCGCGATCACCGAGGTTGGTGACCGTGATCGTCGCGTCGGTCATCTCGGACGCGCGCAGCCGGCCGCCGCGCGCCCGGGCGCTGAGGTCGCGCAGACGCGCCATGAGCTCCCCGAGCGTGAGCCGGTCGGCGTCGCGAATGGCGGGCGCGACCAGACCGCC
>DATMUX010000785.1:0-4763 GCA_035563695.1 Acidimicrobiia bacterium | reverse complement strand
GGGCGGCGCGCGCCGCCGCCTGGCCGTCGACCTGCCCGCCGAGGCCGAGGCGCACCGCGCCGAGCTGCGCGGATTCCTCACCGAGGTGCGGGAGCTGCCCGGACGCGAGCGACGCGCGCGGATCGCTACGGAGGGGTACGCCGTGCCCGGATGGCCGCGGCCGTGGGGACGCGACGCCGGCGCGCTGGAGCTGCTCGTCATCGAAGAGGAATTCCGCGCGGCGAAGGTGCCGCGGCAGAACATCGGCGTCGGCGCCTGGGCGCTGCCGAACCTGATCGTGCACGGCACGGAGGCGCAACAGGAGCGCTGGATCATGCCGACGCTGCGCGGCGAGATGGCATGGTGCCAGCTCTTCAGCGAGCCCGGCGCCGGTTCCGATCTCGCGTCGCTGTCGACGCGCGCCACGCGCGTCGAGGGCGGTTGGGTGTTGAGCGGGCAGAAGGTGTGGACCTCGATGGCCAAGGAAGCCGATTGGGGCATCTGCCTGGCCCGAACGAATCCGGACGCGCCCAAGCACGACGGCATCTCCTGCTTCATGGTCGACATGCGCTCGCCCGGCCTCGACATCCGGCCGCTGCGCGAGCTGACCGGCCAGGCGATGTTCAACGAGGTCTTCTTCGACGACGTCTTCGTTCCCGAGGACTGTCTGGTCGGGCGCGAGCACGACGGGTGGCGCTGCGCCCGCACGACCTTGGCGAATGAGCGCGTGTACATGGGGTCGAGCAACACGATCGGTGGTGGTGTGGTCGGCGTGCTGCAGGCGATCGAGGCCGGCGGCCTCGCCGACGACCGGCTGGTGCTCGCGGAGGCGGGCGGGCTGGTGGCGACCGGTCATGCGCTGGCCGCGCTCGGCTTCCGGCTCACCCTCGCGGCCCTGGCCGGCGCGGACCCGTCGGGCTCGGAGGCGGCCGTCCGCAAGTTGCTCGGCGTGCAGCAGGACCAGCACGTCCAGGAGGTCGGCATGGCCCTCGCCGGCCTGCCCGCACTCGTCACCGGCGAGGAGGCCGGGGCGTGGTCGGCGTCGTTCCTGTTCAACCGGTGCCTGACCATCGCGGGCGGGACCAGCGACATCCAGCGGAACGTGATCGCAGAAAGACTGCTCGGATTACCTCGGGACCCGTGACGAATCGGCCGAAAAGGAGGGGTGGAGGCAACGGGGCTCCTGAACTGGGGCGGCGCATCCGCCGTCGCCGCAGTTGCAGTAGCCCGGTGGCGTCCCACCCGCGGCCGCGGAAGTCGTGTCCGCCGGAAAGCAATCGATCTCGACGAGGTGCGGGGACGCTTACTCCGAGAGGAGGAGGCCATGGACGGCGGCACGAGGGGAGACCGGCCAATGGCCATGAGCACGCAGATTCCGACGAACACCAACGGCGAGCGAGGACGCCCCGGCCCGAGCGGTACGCCGCCGACCGGGCTGCCGAGCGAACAGCTCTACACGTGGCTCGAATGGGTGCAGGACGACCTGCGCCGCGTCGAGACGCGCCTCGAGTACCTCGAGGCCGCCCGGTCGCAGCTGCGCGAGCAGGAACGCCTGTTGAGCGAGCTGTTGCGGACCGCGGGTCCCGTCAGCCGCACCTGACGCGCCGCGCGCTCCGGCGATCGCGCGGTTTGACGCCGGTGTCGCAGAGCCGGTAGTCGTAGCGCCGCGATGCGCTTCGACCTGCCCACCATCGATCGCGAGACGCAGCCGTTCTGGGACGGCTGCAAGGAAGGCAAGTTCCTGTTGCGGCACTGCAATGCGTGCGGCCGCGACTTCTACTACCCGCGCCCGTTCTGCCCGGCGTGCTGGAGCGACGATGTGTCGTGGAAGCAGGCGTCGGGGCGGGGGACGCTGTACACGTACTCGATCGTGCACGTGAACGACTTGCCACCGTTCAACGAGCGTGTGCCGTACGTGGCCGCGATCGTCGAGCTCGACGAAGGTCCGCGGCTCATGACGAACGTCGAAGGAGTGGCTTTCGACGATCTGCGCGTGGGCATGCCACTGGTCGTCGAGTACAAGGCGATCTCCGACGACGTCACCATCCCCGTGTTCCGCGCCGCGTCGTAACGGATAGCGTCGCCCGCGTGAACGAACACGAACAGGACTGGAACTTCCCGTTCGAGGAGCCCTTGCACGAGGTGTTCCCGCAGCTTCACGCCGCGCAGAACGCGTGGATGTCGCAGCTCGACTCGATCACCGCACCCGATCGGAAGACCCACGAGCTCATTCGCATGGTCGTGACCGTCGGGCTGCGCAACCCCGAAGGGGTGACGCGCCACGCCCGTCTGGCGCGCGAGGTCGGGGCGACGTGGGAGGAGATTCTCGGTTCGATCATGCTCACCGTCCCCGGTCACGGGCTGCTCCCCGCGGTCGAGGCGATCCCCCATGCGCGCCGGGGCTACGAAGAGGCGCGCGAAGCCGAACAGGAGTGAAGGTGACCGACGTCGACGTGCCGTTTCGCATCCTGCCCAAGCTCACCGACAAGAACCGCGACTTCTGGACGGGCGGTGAGCGGGGCGAGCTGCGGTTCTGGCGTTGCCAGGATTGCGGCTTCTACCTCCACCCGCCGCTGCCGATGTGCCCGCAGTGCCATTCGAAGCGCCTGGCGACGGAGGCCGTTTCCGGGCGAGCGACCCTGGCGACCTACTCGGTCAACCACCAGGCGTGGATGCCCGGCCCCGAGTTGCCGTACATCGTCGCGATCGTCGAGATCGTGGAGCAGCCATCACTGCGACTGACGACGAACCTCGTCAACTGCGCGTCCGACGACGCCCGCATCGGGATGCCGGTGCGCGTCGTGTTCGAGCATCATCCTGATCCCGACGGCGACGTGTACCTGCCGCTCTTCCAACCGGACGTGAACGCGTGAGCGACGACCTCAACACCATCATCGAACGGCGCGCCTGCATCAGCGGTGCCGGCCAGTCAGACATCGGCCGCCGGTTGTTCCGCGACCCGCTCGAGCTGACCCTGGACGCGTGCCTGGCCGCGGTCGACCACGCCGGCTTGACCCTCGCCGATATCGACGGCCTGTCCACGTATCCGGGACCGCAGGGAATGCCGGCCGGATTCTCCGGGGCGGGCGCGTACGACGTGATCGACGCGCTGCGCCTGAAGCCCGGCTGGTACAACAGCGGTCTGGAGACGTCGGGCCAGCTCGGCTCGGTCGTGAACGCGTGCCTCGCGGTCGCCTCCGGACTGGCGACGCACGTGCTGTGCTTCCGGTCGGTGTTCGAAGGTTCCGCGCAGGGCGACGAGGGCCGGTCGGCGGTCACGGTGGGAGGTGGCGGCGGGACGTTCAAGGCGTCGGGTTTCACGGAGTGGACCCTGCCGTTCAGCGCGCCGTCGGCCGCGATCTGGATCGCGATGTTCGCCCAGCGCCACATGCACCAGTACGGCATCACGCGCGAGCAGCTCGCGTGGATCGCGCTGAACGGGCGTCGTAACGCTGCGCTGAACCCGAACGCGATCTACAAGGATCCGATGACGCTCGACGACTACATGTCGGTGCGGATGATCAGCACGCCGTTCTGCTTGTACGACTGCGACGTACCGTGCGACGGCGCGACCGCGGTGATCGTGTCCCGGACGGATCGGGCGCGCGACCTGCGCAACGCGCCGCTGCGGGTCGAGGCGGTCGGGACCCGGCTCGACGGCCGCCCGTCGTGGGACCAGTTCGACGACCTCTCGACGATGGCGAACCGCGGTGCCGGCCGGCAGATCTGGACCCGCACCGAGCTCCGGCCGTCAGACGTGCAGATGGCGCAGCTCTACGACGGCTTTTCGTGGATCACGATGTCGTGGCTCGAATGCCTCGGGTTGTGCGAGCTCGGTGAGAGCGGCGATTTCATCGACGGGGGTGCGAACATCGCCCGCGACGGCAAACTGCCGCTGAACACCCACGGCGGCCAGCTTTCCGCGGGACGGTTGCACGGCTACGGGTTCCTGCACGAGGGCGCGGTGCAGATGTGGGGTCAGGCGGGCGACCGCCAGATCGCGACGCCTCCCGAGATCGGCGTGATCGCCGCGGGCGGCGGCAACACCTGCGGCTGCCTGCTCCTCGTGCGCGAGTAGCCCGACTGCCGCGACCGCGCTCCGTTTTGGCGACATCGGGTGCACGCTGCGATCACCGAGTGTCGCCAGAACGCCGGGAGATCGCGATTCGTACCGCGTCCGCAACGCGAGCCGGCTCGCCGACGATCTGGTCGGCGGTGAAACGCCGCACGTCCCAGCCGAGGTTCGCGAGGTCGTTCGCGCGACGGTTGTCGGCCGCACGCTGGGCCCGGCTCGCATGCCAACGATGCCCGTCGATCTCGAAGCCCAACCGCAGGTGCGGGTACGCGGCGTCAACGCGCGCGCTCCGGCCATCGCCGAGGGGAACCGAGTACTGAAGTGCGGGAGCCGGCAGATGGGCCTGCTCCAGGATTCGTACGAACCGGCGCTCCATCACGGACTCGGGGATGACTACTTCCCGCGCCTCCAGCACCGCCGCGAAGGTCGCGATCCCATTGCGTCCGCGGGCGCGAAGGGCCCGATGCCTGCTCACCAGCGCTCGCCGTGACACCAGCTGGTCCCGTTCCGCCGCATCGGTTGCGTGCTCGACACGCCGCAACGTGGTCACGGCACCGAGATCGATCAATGTGCGCGCGACCGTCGTGGTCGGGATCCCGTCCACCACGGTGCGATCAGCTTTCGTGAGTGCTCTTGTGGAGTGCACGATGAGGCCCGATCTTCAGTATCGCTGCGTGTGGGCCACGACGACCTCGATTCTCGCGGGTGT
>DATMUX010000784.1:0-3940 GCA_035563695.1 Acidimicrobiia bacterium | reverse complement strand
GGTCGAGACACGCGCGTACACCGCAGCCCGGCGAACCGGCGTGATGAATCGAGTCATGAGATTGCCTCCTTCTTGAAGGCGTTGGTCGATAGGTTGAGCGTGGCGGCGACACTCCGCAACTCCACGACGGCGAAGCAACCTCGATGCGAGTTGAAGGCCGCGCTGCGCCGAGCGGTGCCCGTGGTTCGGAAGGGGGACATCCGTTCACAACGCGCCCGATGGCATCAGTCTCGGTTAGATGTCGTGGTGTTGGCGCGGCGAAAGATGGTTAAGCCGCGGTCGCGAACCACAGAGGCTGCGCCATCTTGCACTTCAAGACCGCGCAGGCGACATGCCCGAGCCGCCATCGACTCGGCCGGAACACAGCTTGAAGCCACGACAATAGAAGTCCTAGGGCGCGTACCGCCCCGTACGGCGCCTACCATTTGAACGTCACTCCGGGACACGCCGACTGCAGGAGGGAGCCAGTGGCCGCGGGACGACGTCACCAGGTCTCGCTCTAGACAACTTGGTCGCAGAGGGTGTGTAAGTGAAGGGGCGCGCGCACACAGGGGAACCGACCGCGCGGACGTGTTCGTGAGGTAATCGAGAGGTCTGGTGCGAAACCACATCGTGCCTAACCGTATGTTGCGTCCGTTTTGAGGGCTTTAGGTGATGTGGTGTGGCGCGGGTGGTGTTTAGGCGGGTGTGGGGGGTCCCGATGTTTTGTGAATGAGCGAAGAGCGGATGCGGGGGTGGTTGGGTTCGGTCGCGACGGTGGTGGTGCCGAGCCTGCTGACCGCGGCCGCGTTCGTGGGGTTGCACCACTTCGGTCTGGTGGGTGATTGGCCGTTGTGGTTGCTCCTGGTGGTGCTGGGAGTCGCGGGCGTGCTCGGGGAGTTGACTGGTGTACCCGCCGGAGCGACTCCGATGCGAGTGCATGTGGCGATCGCGACGCAGATTCTGACGGTGACGGTCGTGATCTATGCGATCGGGTGGGGTCCGATGTTGACGATCGGTTACGTATTCGTGCTTGCCCACCTGTTGGAAGACGGCGGCGCGCGGGTGTGGCGCCCGACGCTGGTGTGGGCGATTGTCGGGATATGCCTGGGCCAGTTGGCGATCGTGGCGGGGATCGTGCCGACGTATGTGAGTGTCGGGTACGCGCACGGGCTCGCGGTGCTGGGCGTGCTGGGGATGGCGTTTGTCATGAGCCTGCTGGGTGCCAAGACTGAGCAGAACGAACGTGCGTTGGCAGAACGCGAACAGGCCGAGCGGGAGGTACGCGCGACCGTGTCGGTGCTGACGGCGACCCTGGAGGCGACCGCGGACGGCATCTTGGTCGTGGATGATGAGGGAGCGATCAGCCGGTACAACTCGCAGTTCGTGGAGATGTGGCAGCTCCCGCGCGACGTTCTGGAACGTCGAGATGACGCCGCCGCGATCGAGTTCGCGCTCGATCAGCTCGTGCACCCTGAGATCTTCGCCGCAAAGATCGACGAGCTCTCGGCGCAGCCGGAGGCGGTCAGCGACGACACGCTGGCGTTCAAAGACGGACGGGTCTTCGAGCGTCATTCTCGACCGCAGCGGGTCGAAGACATGATCGTCGGACACGTATGGAGCTTCCGTGACGTTACCGAGCGTCAACGCCTAATCGACGAGTTGGCCCATCAAGCGTTCCACGACCATCTGACGGGCCTCGCGAACCGCGCGTTGCTGCGTGACCGGCTCGAACATGCGCTGGCCAGATCTCGGCGATCTGCCGCGACGGTCGCGGTCTTGTTCTGCGATCTCGACCGGTTCAAGATGATCAACGACACCCTCGGCCACGACAAGGGAGATCGACTTCTTGTCGAGGTAGCCGACCGTTTTCGACTCGGTGTCCGAGACGGTGACACCGTCGCACGTCTCGGCGGTGACGAGTTCGCGATCGTCCTCGACGAAACCACCTGCCGAGACGCGCACTCGCTGGCGCAGCGGCTCCTTGACACGCTGCGAACACCTTTCACGGTCGATGGCCATGAAGTGTTCGTGCGCGCGTCGATCGGCATCGCCGACAACCACCACGATGCGCTCGACACCGATGAACTCTTGTGCCGTGCCGACATCGCAATGTACGCCGCGAAGTTCCGAGGCCGAGACCGTATCGAGACGTTCGAACCCGTTATGCAACACGAACTGACCGAACGCCACGAACTCCACGGCGACCTCCGCCACGCCATCGAACGCGCCGAGCTCTCCCTGCACTACCAGCCCCTCATCAACCTCTCCACCCAGACGATCGAGTCGCTCGAAGCACTACTGCACTGGCACCACCCCACCCGCGGCCTCATCCCACCCGACGAATTCATCCCCATCGCCGAAGAAACCGGCCTGATCATCGACATCGGCCGCTACGTCCTGCTCGAAGCAGCCGACAAACCAAGCAATGGCGCACCACCATCCCCGCCGCCCGAAACCTCAGCATCAGCGTCAACGTCTCGTCCCACCAGCTGTACAACAACGAATTCGTCACCGACGTCCGCAACGCCTTGGACCAAAGCCAGCTCCCCGCCAGCAGCCTCATCCTCGAACTCACCGAAAGCACCCTCCTCACCGACACCACCCACGTTCACGAACGACTCGACGCCCTGAAACACCTCGGTGTACAGCTCGCCATCGACGACTTCGGCACTGGCTACTCATCCCTCGCCTACCTGCGCAGTTTCCCCGTCGACTACCTCAAGATCGACCGCAGCTTCGTCAACGAACTCGGCGGTCCCGACCACCACCAAAACAACGTCATGGTCCGGTCCATCATCGATATCGGCCACAACCTCAACCTCGGAATCGTCGCCGAAGGCATCGAACAACCCACCCAACTCGACGAACTCCGCGACGCCGGATGCAACACTGGTCAGGGATTTCTCTTCGCCCGACCTGCCCCAGCCGACGAGATCCCCGAACTCCTCACCCAATACAGACCAACCCACACCGTCGCGTAGCCAGCCATCCGCGGCTTCGCAATGACCCCGGGACCAGATCGCTCTCGTGCGTACCCGTCCAGAGACGCCAATCGACGCTCACAGACAACCGCGCATCGAGCGAGGCACCCCGGACGGATGTGCGAGTACCTGGTACGCGCGTGCGGCAGCAGGTCGTTGAGAATCAGGGCTCAATTGCAACCGCGCGCTGATAGCCGCATCGAAGAAGCGGTTCCATTCGGCAACTGAACAGAAAAGAACGGTGCGTCCTGGCTATAGCTCGATGCGGCACGGCGGCAAGTCGGGCTCTTGACCGAGCTCCCACACCATGATGCGGCCGGATTCACCGGGCGCTTCGGGGGGCCGCCGCTCGACGCGCGCGAGGCGGTAGCCGGTGCGACGGGCGATCGCGGCGCTGCGCACGTTTGCCTCGTCGCAGTAGATCACGACGGTCCTCACGCCCTCGAGTTGCCGCGCGACTCGGGAGAGCGCGTCGACGGCGCGGGTCGCGTGGCCGTGCCCGACTGCGTCGACGTGCAGCCCGTAGCCGATCTCGATCGTGCCCGGGCCGCGCCGGGTCATCAGCCCGAAGGAGCCGAGCGACGCGACCGGCAAGGTTCGCCGAGACGCACCCGCCATCGCTGTCTGCGACACCAGGCGAGAAACCGGAACCGGAAGCGGCACCGGACCGCGACGCCGACGCCCCGCGACGACAGGCAAGCCGCGCCAGCGCTTAGTCGCAGACCACCAGGGTCCTAGCGAGACGCTGCAGCGACGGCCGCGTGTGCCGGGCAGCCGACGGGTGGCCTTCCGGGTGGTGGGGTCGACGGGCACGTACCGGGGGTTCACGGTCGTGACCAGCGTCGATTATGCGCCGGTCTGCGCGCCGACCGCCGGAGCTGACGTAACGGGCTCGGCTGCGTGGATTCGAATCGATGATGCTCCGGCGCTCGGACCCGGGCACGAGTGCCCGAGCTGGCAGTAACATCCAGGACGAT
>DATMUX010000783.1:0-3224 GCA_035563695.1 Acidimicrobiia bacterium | reverse complement strand
CTCCGCTCCATGAGCGCCCGCATCACGGTCGTGGGTGGCGGCAGCTACCACTGGGCGCCGCGCCTGCTCGCCGACTTCGCGAACACGCCTTCGCTCGCCGACGCGCACGTCGTGCTGCACGACCTCGACGCCGAGCGGATGAAACGCATGGAGGAGCTCGGCAACGAGATCGCACGACGCCGCGCGATCCCGCTCGCGGTCCGGGCCGAGGCCGATCGGCGCGCGGCGCTGCAGGGTGCCGACTTCGTGATCACCGCGTTCTCGGTCGGCGGTTTCGACTCGATGCAGCACGACATCGAGATCCCGCAGCGCTACGGCATCCGCCAGCCGATCGGCGACAGCGTCGGTCCGGGCGGCATCATGCGCGCGTTGCGCAGCGTCCCGGTCCTGTTGGACATCGCGCGCGACATCGACGCGGTCGCGCCCGACGCGTGGTTGGTGAACGTCACCAATCCGCTCACCGCACTGTGCCGTTCGGTCACGCGTTCGACGAACGTCAAGACCGTCGGCTTGTGCAACGAGTGGGTGGGTTGTTCGTGGGCGTTGAGCCTGCTGTTCGACTGCGGCATGCACGAGATCGATCCGGTGCTCGGGGGCGTCAACCACTTCCCGCTCGCGACGTCGTTGAAGGTCGGCGGCGAGGACGGGTTCGCGCGCCTGCGCGCGATCCTCGACGATCCCGAACAGGCGGCGACCGAGCCGATCTGGATGGATCCCCCGGAGCGCGCGGAGTGGCAGAAGATCACGCCGGCCGACTTCTGGACGAAGCTCGACGTGATCGGCAACAACCGCGTGCGGCTCGAGCTCTTCCATCGCTTCGGCGTGCTCCCGGGATCGGGCGACCACCACGCCGTCGAGTTCATGCCCGGGTTCGTCCATCCGCGCAACGACTACGGGCACGAGTGGCGGGTCCACCACTACGGCATGCCCGGACACCGCCGCGATGCCGACGACGACGTCGCGTACTACGAGGAGATGCGCGACGCGAGCGCCGTCACCCGGATGCCGTCGGGCGAGCTGGTCGCGACGCTCCTCGACGGCATGGTCACCGGTACCGCCCGCGCCCTGCCCGTGAACCTGCCCAACGCGGGCAACGTCACGAACCTGCCCGACGGCTCGGTCGTGGAGATCATGGGGATCTCCGGCGCGGAAGGCGTGCGGGGCCGCGACACCACGACGGTGCCCGGCATCATGGGCGAGTTCCTCCGCCGGATCAACGTGGTGCAGGAGTGGACCGTCGAAGCCGCCCTCACCGGTGATCGCGGGCTGGTGCTCGAAGCGATGCTCGCCGATCCGATGGCGCAGCAGCTGCCGTACGAAAGCGTCGTCGCCATGACCGGCGACATGCTCGACGCCACCGCGCGCTGGCTGCCGCAATTCGCGTGAGCACCTAGGATCGGCGGCATGGCACCGCGGATCGTCCTGATCGGTGGCGGCAGCTATCAGTGGACACCGAAGCTGCTCGTCGACATCGCGAACACACCGTCGCTCGCCGAGGCCGAGCTGGTGCTCGAGGACATCGATCCCGAACCGCTCGAACCGATGGCCGATCTCGTGCGCCACGTCTCGCGCGTGCGCGGCCTCGGTCTCACGGTCTCGACGACGACGAACCAGCAGGAGGCGCTCGCGGGGGCGGACTACGTGGTCGTGTGCATCTCGACCGGCGGCTTCGCGAGCATGCGCCACGACCTCGAGATCCCGGAACGGCACGGCATCCGGCAGTCGGTCGGCGACACGGTCGGCCCGGGCGGGATCGTGCGGGCGCTGCGCAACATACCCGTGCTCGTCGCCATCGCCCGCGACATGGAGGAGCTGTGTCCGAGCGCGTGGCTTCTCAACCTGACGAACCCGATGACCGCACTGTGCCGCGGCGTCACGCGGGCGACGTCGATCGCGACGGTCGGCCTGTGCCACGAGATCGCCGGCACCCAGTTCGTGCTGTCGAATCTCCTCGATGCCGACTACCGCGACATCGAGATCGAGCTCGTCGGCGTGAACCACCTCCCGATCGCGACAGCCCTGCGCGTGAACGGCGACGACGCGTTCCCGCAGCTGCGCGCGCTGCTCGACGATCCTGACGGGCTCGGCGACGCGCCGATCCACCTGCCGCCCGGTCTCGGGCCCGAGGCCGAGAAGCTCGCCGCGTCGATCCACAAGCGCGACATCGTCGATCAGCACCGCGTGAAGTTCGCGTTGTTCGATCGATTCGGCGTGCTTCCCGGCGCGGGCGACCGCCATCTCGTCGAATTCTTCCCGGGCTTCCTCACCGAGGAGTCGGGATGGGGCAAGCGCTGGGGCGTGCACCTCACGACGATCGGCGATCGCGAGCGCGATGCCGGCGGCCACAAGGACGGATTCGAACAGCTGCTTGCCGCGACCGAGGTGCCGACGATGCCGTCGGGCGAGATGGTCGCACCCATCATCGATTCGTTCGTGCGCGGCAAGTCCCGCGCGCTGCCGCTCAACCTTCCGAACCGCGGCCAGGTTCCCGACCTCCCGCCCGACGTCGTCGTCGAGGCGATCTGCCTGGCCGACGGCGACGGACTGCACGGTCGCGACACGCCGCGCGCCCCGACCGTGCTGGCCGAGTGGTTGCGGAGGATCTCGGCATCGCAGGAGGCGACCGTGGAAGCCGCGCTGACCGGCGATCGCGACGCCGCAGTCGAGGCGATGCTCCTCGATCCGCTCGCCGGCCGTATCGACTTCGATCACCTCGAGCAGATGACCGACGAGATGCTCGCCGCGACGGCACCCTGGCTTCCGCAGTTCGCGTGAGGGCCGTCACGATCGATGCGTTGCGCGTCGTCATCGGTGACGACCTCGACGACATGGCGCGTGCCGCCGCGCGCGACGCGGGAAGTGTGCTGCGCGATGCGATCGCCGCCCGCGGCGAGGCCAACGTCATGCTCGCGACGGGTAATTCCCAACTCACGTTCCTTACCGCGCTCGTGGCCGAGCCCGGCGTCGAGTGGAGCCGCGTGCGCGCGTTCCACATGGACGAGTACGTCGGGCTCCCGCCGACGCATCCGGCGAGCTTCCAGCGGTACATGCGGCAGCGAGTCGCCGCGCTCGTGCCGCTGAAGGAGTTCCACTATCTCACCGGCGATACGGGTGACGCGGCCGCGGAGGCCGATCGGTACGCGGCCCTCCTGCGCGAGCATCCACTCGACGTGTGCTGCTGTGGCATCGGCGAGAACGGCCACCTCGCGTTCAACGACCCGCCG
>DATMUX010000782.1:0-2666 GCA_035563695.1 Acidimicrobiia bacterium | reverse complement strand
CCGCCGTCGCGCCCGCGAGCATCATCTCGACCGCGTCCTCGCCGCGGCACACACCACCCGTACCGATGATCGGTGTGGCCGGGTGTGCACGCGACACCTCCCAGACCGCGCGCAGCGCCATCGGTCGGATCGGCGGGCCCGACACTCCCCCGCCACCCGCGCCGAGGCGCGGCGTGCGCGTGGCCGCGTCGACGACGAGTCCCATCACGGTATTGATCAACGTCAAACCGGTCGCGCCCGCATCGAGTGCGGCGGTCGCGATCGGCACGATGTCGGTGACGTTCGGCGAGAGCTTCGCGAACACCGGCGTATCGGCCGCGTCGAGCGCGTCGACGACCGCGCGCGTCGCCTCCGCCGTCGGGCCCGCGGCGTGCGCGAACACGTCGGAGCGCGCCTCGATGTTCGGACACGACAGATTGACCTCGACCGCGACGAGACGCGCCGCGACCGGTGCCAGCGCCGCGGCCGCCTTCTCGTAGTCGGCGACGCTGCGGCCCCAGATCGATGCGATCACGCGCGCGCCCGCACCCTCGAGCGCGGGGAGGTCGCGCTCGATCCACGCGTCGATGCCCGGGCCCGGGAGCCCGACCGAGTTGATCATGCCGCCGCCGGGCGCGTCGGCAACCCGCAACGGCGGGTTCCCCTCGGACGCGAAGACCGCGACGGACTTGGCGGTCACGGCCCCGATCCCGGCCGGGTCGCACACCGCGGCGAGCTCGTCGCCGTGGCCGAACGTCCCCGACGCGGCGACGATCGGATTGGGCAGCGACACCGGCCCCAACGACACGGTGAGATCGACGTCCGGGAGCTCGCGCGTGCCCCGGCGTCGCGTCCTCACGTACGTCACACCTCGAGCCGCAGCTGGCCGTCGGCGTGGTACTCCTGCAGCGAGCGCACCTCGGGCTCACGACGCGCCTCCTCGCCGATGCCCGCCGCCGCCGCGATCGCCGCGGCGACCGTGGTCACGCACGCAACCCCGTGCACGAGCGCCGCGCGGCGGATGTGCATCCCGTCGGCACGCGGCCCCCGACCCCGCGGTGTGTTGACGACCAGGTCGACCTTGCCCGACGAGATGAGGTCGACCGCGTCGACCCCGACATCCTCACCGACCTTCGCGACGATCGTGTCGACCGGGACCCCGTTCGTCTGCAGCACGTGCGCGGTGCCGGCGGTGGCCGCGATCGAGAACCCGAGCTCGGCGAAGCGCCGCGCCGCGAGCAAACCGGCCTGCTTGTCGCGATCCGCGAGCGACAGGAATACCGCGCCCTGCGCGGGCAGGCGGTTGCCTGCGCCCGCCTGACTCTTGCCGAACGCCATGCCGAACGAGCGGTCGATCCCCATGACCTCGCCCGTCGAGCGCATCTCCGGGCCCAGGATCGTGTCGACGTCGGGGAAGCGATTGAACGGCAGCACGGCTTCCTTCACCGCGACGTGACCACCCTCGGCCGGCGGCCGGAGCAGGCCCTCGGCGCGCAGCTCGTCGAGCGTCGCCCCGACCATCACACGCGCCGCGACCTTGGCGATCGACACCCCCGTCGCCTTGCTCACGAAGGGCACCGTGCGGCTCGCGCGCGGGTTCGCCTCGAGCACGTACACCTGACCGTCCTTCACCGCGTACTGCACGTTGAGCAACCCGATGACGCCCAGCGCGTCCGCCAGCGCCTGCGTGTGCTGCTCGATCGTGCGCACGACCGCGGCGGGCAAGGTCGGCGGCGGGATGACGCACGCCGAGTCGCCGGAATGCACGCCCGCCTCCTCGATGTGCTCCATCACCGCGCCGACGACGAACCCGCCGGTGCGATCGCGCAGCGCGTCGATATCGACTTCGATCGCGTCCTCGAGGAAGCGGTCGACGAGCGCCGGCCGCTCCGCCGACAAGCCGCCCTCCCGACCGAGCGAACCGGTGTGCTCGAGCTCCGCCATCGCCCGACGAAGATCGTCGTCGTCGTAGACGATCTGCATCGCCCGGCCGCCGAGGACGTACGACGGGCGGACCAACACGGGATACCCGACATCGTTCGCGATTCGCAGTGCATCGTCGGCCGTCGACGCGGTACCCCCCGCCGGTTGCGGTATGTCCAGCCGGGCGCACAACGCGTTGAACCGCTCGCGGTCCTCGGCCGCGTCGATCGACGCGGGCGACGTGCCCAACACGGGAATACCGTGCCGCTCGAGCACGTGCGCGAGCTTCAACGGCGTCTGTCCACCCAGGCTTACAACCACGCCTGCAAGGCGTGGTCGTAAGCGTGCGGGTTGCTTGCTGGTCGCGCCTACGGCGCTCCGGCGAGCTCGCTCCGCATCCTCCGGACTGCTCCGCTCGCCGCGGGAACCGCTCACGGCTTCGTCTGAGGCATCACCGCCCTCAGAGCTCGCGGCTTGCAGGCGCTCGCACACGTTCACGACGTCCTCGCCTGTCAGCGGCTCGAAGAACAGGCGGTCGCTCGTGTCGTAGTCGGTCGAGACCGTCTCGGGATTGCAGTTCACCATCACGGTCTCGAAGCCCGCGTCGCGCAGCGCGAACGCCGCGTGCACGCAGCAGTAATCGAACTCCACGCCCTGGCCGATCCGGTTCGGCCCGCTGCCCAGGATCACGACCGCAGGCCTCGACAGCGGGGCGATCTCGTCCTCGTCCTCGTACGTGCCGTAGTGATACGGCGTGTAGGCCG
>DATMUX010000781.1:0-2484 GCA_035563695.1 Acidimicrobiia bacterium | reverse complement strand
CCAGGCGGGCAAGAACCGCCACGAGCACATCATGGAAGCGCTCGAGCTGTTCGGGCGCGAGGTGCTGCCCGAGTTCAAGGAGCGCGATACCGAGCTCAGTCGTCGGAAGGAGCTGCGCCTCGCGCCCGTGATCGACACGGTGATGGCGCGCAAGCCGGCCGACGATCACCCTCCGCTGCCGTCGGGCGACTACACGTTCCCGGCCATCCCTCGCGGCATGGCCGATCGCTTCGGCAACGACCAGTTCCACCAGATGCTCGACCAGTTCGCGGAGCAGTCCGCGCTCGGCCCGGGCGGCATCGAGGGCCTCATCAACGGATGAACGCCGACCGGGAACGCGCTCGTCAGGCGGCGTGCACGGCCGGTGCGGGAGCCGAGAGCTCCTGACCGGTGCCGTCGGGCGCGGCGGTGACGGTCGCGGCCGTGATCGTCGTCGTCGTCGTCGTTGGCGGCGGCGGGATCACGGTCGCCGGTGGCTCGAGCGACGGCGCGTTGCGATCGGGCCCCGAGTCGGGCGCCGTGGTCGCAGAGTGCGGTGTCGCCTGGCCGTAGCGCTGGTACGCGTCGAGTGCCTGGCGCGTCTGCGCGCTGTTCGGCACCGCGGCCGGCGTTCCCGAGGGCTGGTCCTTCAGGCGGAAGGCCCGCAGGTCGCCCACCGTGTGCACCTTGCGCGCATAGGTCGGCAGGTCGACGGCGTGCGCGGGAACGAGCAGCGTGGCGTCGCCGCCGGCGGTCGCGCTCCGGGGATCGATCTCGCCGTCGCCGTCGACGTCGAACTAGGCGAGTCGGGTGAAGGTGACCTCCGGTTCCGGCGCAGCGCCGTTCGAAGCATCGGCGCGCGACGCGACGGCCGGATCGCCGCCCGTCTGTGCCCACGGTGGCGCCGTGACGCCCCCGGACCCTTGCCCGATGTTCGGTACGTTCATGCCGCCGTCCCTGGCAAGCATTTCCCAGCCCGTACCCTGCCGGGTACGTCGACACGTGCCGACTGCAGCTTGAGCGCGGACGCTCCGACCGGGCACGGAGACCACGTCCGGGCCCGGTACCCTCCGAACGATGTTCGAGCAGCTCGCCGCGCTCACCGATGAGCTCGACCGGCTCGAGGCCGACCTTCCCGGTATCTACGCCTCGGGCGACCGGCGCGCGGCCCGGGATGCGGGCCGCCGGCACCGCGAGCTGAAGCCGGTCGTCGACGCGTACCGGGAATGGCGAAAGGCGTCACAACGGCTGGCCGGGGCCCGGGAGCTCCTCGAGACCGAGACCGATCCGGAGCTGCGGGAGCTCGCCGCGGCCGAGGCCACCGACGCCGCGACCGAGGTCGCCCGGCTCGAGGCCGAGATCAAGGAGCTGCTGCTCCCGCGCGACCCCAACGAGGGCCGCAATGTCATCATCGAGATCCAGGGCACCGAGGGCGGCGAGGAGGCGAACCTCTGGGCCGGTGATTTGTACCGTATGTACCAGCGGTTCGCGGAGCGGTCGGGCCTGAAGATCGAGGTGTTGTCGAGTCAGCCATCGGAGCACGGCGGCTACCGCGACGTGACGTTCCTGGTGAAGGGCGACGACGCGTGGAGCCTCCTGAAGTACGAAGGCGGGCCGCATCGCGTGCAGCGCGTTCCCGTCACCGAGAGCCAAGGTCGTGTCCACACGAGCGCCGCGACCGTCGCGGTCCTCCCCGAGGCCGAGGACATCGACGTCGAGATCGATCCGAACGATCTCGAGGTCGACGTGTTCCGCGCGACCGGACCGGGCGGCCAGTCGGTCAACACCACTGATTCCGCGGTGCGCATCACGCACCAGCCGACCGGTCTCGTGGTGTCGTGCCAGGACGAGAAGAGCCAGCTGCAGAACAAGGACAAGGCGATGCGCATCCTGCGCTCGCGCCTGCTGCAGATCGAACAGGACCGGCAGCACGCGGAGCTCAGCGCGGCCCGGCGGGAACAGGTCAAGGGCGGCGGGCGCTCCGAGAAGATCCGCACGTACAACTTCAAGGAGAACCGGGTCACCGATCATCGAATCGGGCTGACGGTGCACGCGCTCGATCGAGTGCTCGACGGTGACCTCGGTGACATCGTGGCGGCGCTCGCAGCCGACGAGCGCGCCCGCCAGCTCGCCGGCGCCTGATCGCATGTCGTGGAAGGTGCTGCGATCGGAAGTGGCGCGCGAGCTCGCCGATGCCGGCATCGGTCCGGCCGAGGCGGAAGCGCGCTTCATGGTCGAGCAGGCATCGGGGTACGACGCCGGGGAGTGGCTCTCGATGGCCGACGATGAGCCGCCGGCGCGCGCAGAGGCGCACCTCCGCGAGATGGTGAAGCGCCGGATCGCAGGTGAGCCGCTGCAGTACGTCCTCGGCGCGTGGTCCTTCCGCGGACTCGACCTGTTCGTCGACCGGCGCGTGCTGATTCCCCGTCCCGAGACGGAGTTCGTCGTCGAGGTCGCGCTCGAAGAAGCGGCGCGCGTCGGACTTCGGCGTACGCGCCGCCGGCT
>DATMUX010000780.1:0-3018 GCA_035563695.1 Acidimicrobiia bacterium | reverse complement strand
CTACCCCGCGTGGCGCACTGGCGCCGCCGCGATCGCGATCGCGGCGACCGCCGACGGCAACGGCTATCGCATCGTCGATTACGCCGGCATCGTCCGCGTCTACGGCAGCGCGCGCTTCTTCGGTGATCGGCCGGCGCTGGGTGCGGGCGAGCGCGTCACCGCCATCTCGTCGACGCACTCGAACAAGGGCTACTGGCTGTTCACCAACCGCGGGCGCGTGATTCCCTACGGCGACGCGCACTTCTACGGCGACATGCGCGCGACGCGTCTGAACGGTCCCGTGGTCGCCTCGGTCGCGACACCGACCGACCACGGCTACTACATGATCGGTACCGACGGCGGCGTCTTCGCGTTCGGCGACGCGCGATTCCTGGGATCGATGGGCGGCGTCCGGTTGAACCAGCCGGTCGTCGGCATCGCGCCGACACCCGACAACCGCGGCTACTGGCTCGTCGCCACCGACGGCGGCGTGTTCGCGTTCCATGCGCCGTTCCGCGGCTCCATGGGCAGCGTCCATTTGAACAAGCCCGTCAACGGCATGATCGCGTACGGCGACGGCTACCTCATGGTGGCGGCCGACGGCGGCGTCTTCAACTTCTCGAGCAAGCCGTTCTCCGGGAGCCTGGGCAGCCGCCCGCCTCCCGCACCGATCATCACGATCTCCGCGCTCGCGTCCTGAGCGAGGGTGACTACCCGGCCGGCGCGTCCGGCAGCGGGACTCCGGGGCACACGCAGAACTCGTTGCCTTCCGGATCGGCCATGGTGATCCATCCGGGGTCGGCGCCCTGGCCGATGTCGATGCGCCGTGCACCGAGCCGTTCGAGGCGCGATGCCTCGCGTTCGATGTCGGCGACGCGCAGGTCGAAGTGGATGCGCGCCTTGCCCTGCTTGGGTTCGGGCACGCGTTGCAACATCACGGGCGGGTGCTCGCGCCGCGCCGGGAGCAACACGAAGAAGGGATCGAAGAAGCCGGCCTTGGAGTAGCCGAGGGCCTCGGCCCAGAACTCCGCGAGCACCTCCGGATCGTTGCAGTCGATCACGATGTCGACGTTCGGGTCGCTCACGGTGCAAGTCTCGCGGACAGCGCGGCGCGCCGCACGGCGAATTCAGATACGGGTGATGACGGCGCGCCACGCGCGGGCGCGACCCGGTTCGAGGTTGACGTCGAACTCGGCAGCGTCGATCGACTCGACCTGCCAGCCGCCGGAGAAGCTCGCGCGGAGCTCGTCCTGCGACACGCGGCGCGGGCCCCAGTCGCCCGGCTGGCGGTCGCTGAAGCACATCAGGAGCACCTGCCCGCCCGGCACCAGCACGCGGCGCAGCGCGTCGACGTACCGCACGCGGTCGTCGTCGCCGAACACGTGGAAGAGACCCGAGTCGAGCGCGGTGTCGAACTGCTCGCCGAGCGACGCGGCGTCGAGCGCGTCGTGCACCAGGAACCGTGCGCCGACCTCGCGCTCGCGGGCCTTGGCGCGCGCTTGATCGATCGCGGACACCGCCAGGTCGATGCCCGTCGCGTCGCATCCGATGCTTGCCGCCATCAACGTGTGCTCGCCCGTGCCGCAGCCGCTGTCGAGGACCCGGCCGCGCACGGCGCCCGCGCCGGCGAGTTCGACGAACCCGGGTTGCGGCCGGCCGATGTCCCAGGGCGGGGTGCCTGCGTAACTCTCCTCGAAGTCGCGGGCGGTGCGCGGCCGGAACGGCAGGCCGGACGCCAGCCGCTGCTCGATCGCCCGGCGCTCGGTTTCGGCGGCCCGGTCGTCGGCGGTCCGGTCGACGTCGCCGTCGTCGGTCATCTCCGTCCTCCCGATCGAGGTCCCCGCATCTTCGCCCGGGTCTCGTCCGGACGCCAGACTCGCCGCGCCGCGCAGGTTCTGCTCAAGGTCGGTGCACCCCCGTGCCGACGCGACGATCAGCGACACTCCGTCCCGCCGGGCCGGCGTGTGCGCCCCAGGGGGATCGACGATGGAGAGGCTCCATCCGAACCGCGCGCTGACGGATGCCGAGCTCATCGGCCTGGGGTACGACCGCGTGCCCGAGCTGGCCGCGCTCCGCCGGCGGGCGGCGATGGCGGGGTCGCGCGTGCTCGTCCTCATCGCGGAGACCGGCTTCCGCTTCGGTGTCACCGTGCGGGGCGACGTTCCGATGTGGGGCGAAACACTCGGAGAGGCCCAACTCGTCGTCGACCGCCTCCTCGCTCGCGATCGCTCGGCGCTCGCGTCGATCGTCGGTTACGTGCCGAAGCCGTAGATTCGGGGCGTTCAGGCGGGCGCGGGCGCCGGCGTCCGGGGCACGCCGCCGTGCCGGCACGCGACCACGAGGCACCGGAGGAGCGCTGATGACTGCGACGAGCGTGCTCTCGGAGCGCGATCTGGCGTTGCTCGACGCCGGATGGCGCGCCGCGAACTACCTGACGGTGGGCCAGATCTATCTGCGGGCGAATCCTCTGCTCACCGAGCCGCTCGCGCCCGAGCACGTCAAGCCGCGCCTGCTCGGCCACTGGGGCACCTCACCCGGACTCAACCTTCTCTACGTGCACCTCAATCGGGTCATACGGGAGACCGGCCGCTCGATGGTGTTCGTCGCGGGTCCGGGGCACGGTGGCCCGGCCGTGCTCGCCAACGTGTGGCTCGAGGGCACGTACACGGAGATCTACGACGAGATCACCCAGGACGCGCACGGGATGCGCCTGTTGTTCCAGCGGTTCTCCACACCGGGCGGAGTGCCGAGTCACGTCAGCGTGCCGACGCCGGGATCGATCCACGAAGGGGGCGAGCTCGGATACGCGCTCGTGCACGCGTTCGGCGCGGTGCTCGACAACCCGGATCTCCTGGTTGCGTGCGTCGTGGGAGACGGAGAGGCCGAGACCGCGCCGCTCGAAGGATCGTGGAAGGGAATCCGGTTCCTGAACGCGGCGCGCGACGGCGCGGTGCTGCCGATCCTGCACCTCAACGAGTACAAGATCTCGGGCCCGACGGTGCTCGGTCGCGCGAGCGACTACGACGTCCGTTCGTTGCT
>DATMUX010000779.1:0-5063 GCA_035563695.1 Acidimicrobiia bacterium | reverse complement strand
CCGCATCAAGTACAAGCCGCTCACGCGCTGACGCGCCGCCGCGTACGCCCGTGGTCACGAAAATGGCCACATGTGGCCATTTTCGTGACCACGGCGACCAGTGCAAGCCGTCGCGGGCCGTCGCGACTCGTAACATGCGCTCCGTGGACGGGGAGCGGCTGCGGGTCTCTCGCTCGTGCGCCATCGCGTTCGACGAGCTGGAGTGGCACTTCACCGGCGCGGGCGGGCCCGGTGGCCAGCACGCCAACACCGCCAACACCAAGGTCGAGCTGCGGTTCGACGTGGCGGGCTCACCTTCGCTCGGACCGCGCCAGCGCGCCCGTCTGCAGGAGCGGCTCGGCCCCGTCGTCCGCGTGACCGCATCGGACCGCCGTTCGCAACACCAGAACCGGGAGCTCGCGATCGAGCGGCTCCGGTCGAAGCTCGCGGCCGCCTTGCGCGTCGAAGCGGCACGGGTGGTCACCGCGCCGTCGCGAGCCGCCAAGGCGCGGCGCGTCGAGGAGAAACGCCACCGCGCCGACATCAAACGCACCCGCCGCCGTCCCGCGACCGACGACGAGGGCTGAGCGTGACCGTCCTCGACGTGCTGCTGATCATCGTGGGCGCGGCCGTGACCATCTTCGTCATCGACGCTGCGGTGCGGACGTTCGTCGTACCCCGGGGCCACGTCGTCATCCTGACCGTGTTCGTATTCCAGGCGGTGCGGCGCGTCCTCGCGATCTTCGCGCCGCAACGCCGTGGCTACGACGCGCGCGATCGCGTGTTCGCTCTCTACGCGCCGATCGCGCTGCTCGCGCTGCCGATCGTCTCCCTCACGCTCATCTTCGCCGCGTACACCTGCATGTATGCGGGACTGGAGCACCACGGCTGGCGCGAGGCGTTCATCACGAGCGGTTCGTCGTTGTTGACGCTCGGCTTCGACCGCCCGCCCGACCTGCCGTCGGTGTTCCTGGCGTTCACCGAGGCGGCAATCGGCCTCGGCCTCCTCGCGCTCGTGATCGCGTATCTCCCGACGATCTACAACTCCTTCTCGCGCCGGGAGGTCGCCGTCACCGACCTGTCGATACGCGCGGGCACACCGCCGACGCCCGGCGAGTGGCTCATCCGTGCACACCGCACCGGGTTCCTCTACGACATGGATCACTTCTGGGACCAGTGGCTCACGTGGTTCACCGAAGTGCAGGAGACCCACACCTCCTACGGCGCGCTCACGTTCCTCCGGTCGCCCAACCCACACCGCAACTGGGTGACCGCCGCCGGATCGGTGCTCGACACGGCGTCGCTGCGCCTGGCCGCGCTCGACATTCCGTGGACGCCGAACGCGCCGCTGTGCATCCGGTCGGGCTACCTGGCCCTGCGCGAGGTCGCCGGGTTCTTCGGCTTCGACTATCCCGACGACCCCGGGGCCGACGACCCGATCAGCGTGAGCCGCGACGAGTTCGACGCGGTGCTCGACGACCTGGCGAGTGCGGGTGTTCCGCTGCGCGACGACCGCGAGCAGGCGTGGCGCGACTTCTCCGGCTGGCGCGTCAACTACGACTCCGTGCTGCTCGCACTCGCGGCGTTCGTGTACGCGCCCTACGCGCCCTGGATCTCCGACCGGTCGCCGCGCCAGCCCCTCACGAAGTACGGCTGGGGTCGGCGGCGTCGTGAGGTGACGCGCCGGAGCGGGACGCCGCGCTGAGCAACCACGCGAGGAACAGGTCGACGCCGGCGATGGCGTGCATCGTGCGGATCGAGTTGAACACCTCGAACGCGTGGTGCGCGCCCTCGAGCTCGACGTACACGACCGGCTCGTGGCTCGTGGCCCGCAGCTTCGCGACGAACGTGCGCGCGTCCTCGACGGGCGCGAGCGTGTCGAGATCGCCGTGGATCACGAGCGCGGGAGGAGCGTCGGCGCGCACGCGGAACACCGGGGAAGCCCGTTCGTAGACGGCGCGCGCGTCGGCGAAGGGCTGCTTGACGATGTAGCGCTCGAGGACCTCGCGCAGCTCGGTGCCGTTGCGGTTGCCGCCCGAAGCCGTCCAGTCGAACACGCCGTAGAACGGGATCATCGCCTGCACCGAGGTGTCGACGTGTTCGAAACCCGGCTGGTACTCGGGGTCGTTCGCCGTCAGGCCCATCAGCGCGGTGAGGTGGCCGCCCGCCGAGCCGCCGGTGACGACGACGAAGCCGGGATCGCCGCGGTGCTCGGTGATGTGCTCGCGGACCCACACCAGTGCCCGCTTGCAGTCGATCAGCTGGTCCGGCCACGTGGCCCGGGGCGAGAGGCGATAGTTGATGGCGACGCACACCCAGCCGTTCGCGGCGAGGTGGTACATCAACGGGAGTCCCTGCTGGTTCTTGTTGCCGATCATCCACGCGCCGCCGTGGATCTGCAGGAGCACGGGCGCGCCGGGCCCGACGTCGGCGCGTCTGTATACGTCGAGACGGTGGCGGCGCTTCTCGCGCTTGCGGCCGCCGTCGACGTATTGGATGTTCCGGACGCGGGTGACGCCCTTGCGCTTGAATTTGAAGGGCAGCAGGATCCGGTTCCAGCGAACGTCGCGGCCGGGCGTCTCGAGCGCGGGTTCGAGTGCCGCGTCCCAGTGCGCACCGAGCGCGTCGCGCAGTCCCTCGGCGAAGGCGCGATCGGTTTGCAACGAGCCGCGCACGCTGGTTGCGAGCCCGGCCCACGAGACGAGGGTGATTCCGAGCGCCAGCCAGCCCGGCCAGTACTCGAGCGCGCCCAGCGCGATGAAGACGACGGTTGCGAGGAGCTGCCAGACGAGATGGAGCGGCGCGAGCTCGGTGGTGGACCACGCGGCGAAGAACCCCACCACCATGAGCCAGCCCGGGCGGTGCGGCGGCCGGAACGATGTGAGCGTCCAGAGCGCGCCCCAGACCGAAACCGCGAGGAACAGCCACGAGACGAGCACGGCGAACAGTCTCGCGCTCGGTGGGCGGGCGAGACCGCAACGGCTCCGTGCATTCGACCCGGCACGGCACCCCGGCCGGGCCTACGATGCGACGCGAGCGCAGAGAGGAGCCCCCATGCAGCGCCTGACCGGCCTCGACGCCGCGTTCTTGGCATTCGAGACTCCGACCGCGCACATGCACGTCATCGGGGTCGCGGTGCTCGACACCTCCACGGCGCCGCCCGGCCCGTTCCACGAGCGGGTGCGTGACCTGCTCGAGGCTCGTCTCCGCCTCATCCCGCCGCTGCGCCACCGGCTCGTCGAGGTGCCGTTCGGGCTGCACGTGCCCGTCAGCATCGAGGACCCCGATTTCGACCTCGACTACCACCTCCGCCGCGCCGCGCTGCCCGCACCGGGTGGTCCGCACGAGCTCGAGGCGTTCGTGGCCGATATCGCGGGGCGGCCGCTCGACCGGCGCCGACCGCTGTGGGAGTCGTACATCGTCGAAGGCCTCGAGCACGGCTATCAGGCGTTCGTGACGAAGATCCACCACTCGCTGATCGACGGCGCGGCGGGCGTCGAGATGATCGCCGCGCTGTTCGACGTCTCGGCCGATGCGCCGCTCGAACCCGAAGGGCTGGGGCCCGACGAGTGGGAACCGGAGCGCGTGCCGGGCGAGGCCGAGATGCTCGGCCGCGCGTTCGTGGCGATCATGCAGCGGCCCGCCAAAGTCGTGCACGCGATGACGAACTTCGCGCCCGGCGTGTGGCGCGCAATACGGCGCGCCCGCGACGAGGCCCTCGACGTCGCCCTCCCGCTGACGGCACCGCGGCTCTCCATGAACCGCACGATCACGCCGCGCCGGTCGGTGGCGCTCTCGTCGATCGCGCTCGACGACGTGAAGGCCGTGAAGAACGCGCTCGGTGTCACCGTCAACGACGTAGTGCTCGCCATCGCCACCGGCGCGCTCCGCAGCTACCTCGACCGGCGGGGCGAGCTTCCCGACCGCGGCCTGATCGCCTCCATTCCCACGTCGGTGCGACCCGAGGGCGACCGCGAGTTCCGTAACCGGGTCTCGTCGATGTTCGCGGCCCTCCCCGTCGAGATCGACGATCCGGTCGAGCGCGTGCAGGCCATCGCGCGCTCGATGACCGGCGCAAAGCAGGTGCACGAGGAGGTCGGCGGCACCACGCTGCAGGATTGGGCCGAGACCGCGGCGCCCTTCCTGTTCTCGCGCGTCATCCGCTTCTACACGCGCTTGCGGGTCGCCGAACGCTGGCGTCCGGTCATCAATCTCGTCGTGTCGAACGTGCCCGGTCCGCCGTGGCCCCTCTACTTCGCGGGCGCGCGGCTCGTGGCACTGCACCCGCTCGGCCCGGTGTTCGACGACTGCGGGCTGAACCTCACGGTCATCTCGTACCTCGACCACATCGACTTCGGATTCCTCGCCTGCCGCGAGCTGATCCCCGACCTCGACGATCTCGCGCAAGCGGTGCCCGACGCGCTGAACGAATTGATGAAGCTCGCGGGTGTGTGACCGCGCGCGCCGCGACCGCCGGGCCTACAGCCCGTCGAACAGCCAGGTCTCGCTTGCGTCCGGGCGATCGCGCCGTATGAACCATTCGTAGCCGAACGCCTCGCGGAACGCATCGGGCGGCATCGACAAGAAGAAGGAGTCCGGCGGGATCTGGCTCGCGTGCGCGGCCATCGCCTCCCGCTTCTGGGGCACGTAGTCGCGCACGTCGACGGTGGTGGTGATGATCGCCTCGGGCGAGCCGAAGTCGTCCATCTCCGCGGGGTCGGGCGCACCCTCGTCGATACTCGGCATGTCGTCGCGGTGCATCTCCATGAGGCGGCGGATGTAGTCGCGGTTCATCGTCGACTCGTACACGCGCGGAGTGTGGGCGAGCTCGGCGGCCCGAATCCCGACCCGGTGGACCTGGATGTGATCGGGATGCCCGTACCCGCCGTGCTCGTCGTACACCGTGAGCACGTCGGCCCGTTCCTCGCGCAGCAGCGCCGCGAGCCGGGCGCCGGCCTCGTCGACCGCGACCTGCGCGAACGCGTGGTCGTGGTCGTTGGTCGGTTCGCCGGCCATGCCGGAGTCGTGGTAGCCGAGGAATTCGACCCGGTCGACGCCGATCACGGCCGCCGCGGTGTGGAGCT
>DATMUX010000778.1:0-4116 GCA_035563695.1 Acidimicrobiia bacterium | reverse complement strand
AGCGTCGTCGCGACGCCCGGGGTGGGACAGGTCACGCTGAAGTGGAAGAAGGCGCCGGCCCCGAGCACGGTTCCGGTGAGAGCGTACGTCGTGACCCCTTATCTCAACGGCCTTGCCCAATCGCCTCTCAGCTTCGACACCTCCATCCTGCAGCGGATCATCGGCGGTTTGGTCGGCGGCGGCAGTTACACGTTCACGGTGACCGCCCAGAACGCGGACGGCTTCGGCGTCGCGTCGCCACTGAGCGCCCCGGTCGTGCCGATGTAGTCCTGCTCCGCTTCACTCGGCCGTCGCTACGTGCAATGGTGGGGCGGTCGAGAAGGAGCGCTCCATGACCACGACGGCAGCGAGGATCGATCACCCCTCCCTGGAGGAACGGGCCGTCCGGGGCCGCCAAGCCCGTAAGGCCGTGCCGCGCTCGTCGCATACCGGCTGGAAGCCCGCGGCCGGTCGACCCGACCCCGTCGCGCTGCTCGAGGAGCAGAACACCTTCCGGGAGCCCGATCTCGTGCCCGTGCGCCACGGGCGCATGATGGTGTCGCCGTTCACGTTCTACCGGGGCGCGGCGCGCGTCATGGCGGCCGATCTCGAGCACACACCCCGCGCCGGGCTCGACGTGCAGCTGTGCGGCGACGCGCACCTCTCGAACTTCGGCGTGTTCGCCTCGCCCGAGCGCACGTTGCTGTTCGATCTGAACGATTTCGACGAGACGCTCGCGGGCCCGTTCGAGTACGACGTCGAACGGCTGACGGCGAGCTTCGTCATCGCCGGACGCAACAACCAATACAGCACCAAGGAGATCCGCGACGCGGCGCTCGCGTCGGTTGCCGCCTACCGCAACGGCATGGCCGAATTCGCGGCGATGCGCAATCTGGGGATCTGGTACTCGCGCATGCCGGCCGAGCAGGTGCTGGAGGTCATTCGCGAGAGCGCGACGAAGAAGCAGGCGAAGCAGGTGAAGCGCGCCGAGGAGACGGTCGACAAGGCGCGCACCCACGACAGCCTGCAGGCGCTCAGCAAGCTCGGTGAGATGGTCGACGGCGAGTACCGGATCGTCAGCCAGCCGCCGATCGTGGTGCCGGCGCGCGACGTCGAGGCGCTCTACGGGCTCGATCAGGGCGTGGTCGAGGAGCTGGTCCACTGGCAGTTCCGGGAGTACCGCGCGACGCTCGACCCCGATCGCCGGCACCTGCTCGAGCAGTATCGAGAGGTCGACCTGGCGCGCAAGGTCGTCGGGGTCGGCAGTGTCGGCACCCGCGCGTTCATCGTCTTGCTCCTGGGCCGCGACGACGACGACCCGTTGTTCCTGCAGATCAAGGAAGCGACCGCGTCGGTGCTCGCGAGCCATCTGCCGAAGAGCCGGTACCACAACCAGGGTGAGCGAGTGGTGCAGGGCCAGCGGATGATGCAGGCCGCGAGCGACATCTTCCTCGGTTGGACGACCGGTCTCGATGCGAACCGGTTCTTCTACTGGCGCCAGCTGCGCGACATGAAGGGCTCGGCCGTCGTCGAGACGTTGACCCCGGCCGGTCTCGCGGTCTACGCACGCCTGTGCGGATGGACGCTCGCGCGCGCCCACGCCCGGTCGGGCGACTCCGTCGGCATCTCGTCGTATCTGGGTTCGAGCGACAGCTTCGACCGGGCGATCGTCGACTTCGCCGAGCGCTACGCCGATCAGAACGAGCGCGACTACGAAGAGTTCGTAACCGCGATCCGTTCCGGGCGCTTGCAGGCCGTCGAACGTCTGTGACGCGACGGCTCGGCGGGAACCCATGAGTTCGACGACGCCCGCGCGCCGGCGCGGCCCGTTCCTGCAGGGCGTCCTGCCGATCGACTCCAAGCTCGTCTCCGTCGAGGTCGTCGCGGGCGTGACGCTGGCCGCGCTCGCAATTCCGGAGGTGATGGGCTACACGACGATTGCCGGAATGCCGGTGATCACCGGCCTGTACACGATCCTCCTTCCGCTGTTCGCGTTCGCGCTCTTCGGATCGTCTCGCCATCTCGTCGTCGGGGCCGACTCCGCGACGGCCGCGGTGATGGCCGCCGGTCTCGCGGGCCTGGCGGCCACCGCGTCGCCCCAGTACGTCGCGTTGGCCGGCCTGATGGCGCTCATGGCGGCGGCGCTGCTGATCCTCGCCCGGCTGATCAAGCTCGGGTTCATCGCCGACTTCTTGTCGCGTACCGTGCTCGTCGGCTTCCTCACCGGCGTGGGCATCCAGGTCGCGTGCGGCCAGGTCGGTGGCATGCTCGGCATCCCCAGCGGTACCGGCGTGACGATCGCCGGGCACGACTTCGACAACACCATCGGCAAACTGATCAGCACGCTGCAGAACATCGGCGACACGAGTGGGGCGACGCTCGCCGTCTCGCTGTCGGTCCTCGTCATCATCCTCGGCACCAAGTACGTCACGAAGAAGGTCCCGGGCGCACTGATCGCGGTCATCGGATCGATCGTCGTGAGCTGGTGGTGGGATCTCGCGTCGCACGGCGTCGCGACGCTCGGCAAGGTGCCAGGCGGCCTGCCGAGCATCGGGATACCCGACGTCTCGTGGTCGGATGTGCCCGCGCTGTTCGGGACGGCCGTGTCGATCATCGTGCTGATCCTCGCCCAGAGCGCCGCGACGTCACGCGCCTACGCCGCGAAGTACAACGACGCGTTCGACGAGAACGTCGATCTCGTCGGCCTGGGCGCGGCCAACATCGCGGCCGGGCTCTCGGGCACGTTCGTCGTCAACGGCAGCCCGACCAAGACGCAGATGGTCGACAGTGCCGGTGGCCGGTCGCAGGTCGCCCAGCTCACGACGGGCGTGATCGTCGCGATCGTGTTGTTGTTCCTCACCGCACCTCTCCAGTACATGCCCAAGGCCGTGCTGTCGTCGGTGGTGTTCCTGATCGGCGTCGAGCTGGTCGACATCGCCGGCATGCGCAACATCCTGCGGCTCCGGCCCGACGAGTTCACGGTTGCGACGATCACCGCGGCGACCGTCGTGCTCGTCGGGGTCGAGCAGGGCATCGTCCTCGCGATCATCGCATCGTTGATCGACCATCTCCGGCGCTCGTACCGCCCGGCGACGGGCGTGCTCCAGCGCGCGGACGAGACGCGCGGATGGCGCCTCGTGCCCGTGTCGCCCGGTGTGCGGAGCGCCGAGGGCATCGTCGTCTACCGCTTCGCGGGCACGCTGTACTACGCGAACGCGAACCGCTTCTTCGACGAAGTGGCGTCGCTGCTGGAATCAGACGAGCCTCTCGAGTGGGTGTGCATCGACGCCGTCGCGATCCCCGACGTCGATTTCACCGGCGCGCAGACGCTGCGCCAGTTGCACGGCGAGCTCGCCGAGCACGGCGTGAGCCTCGCGATCGCGGGCGCGAGTGATCTCGTGCGCGGCGAGCTCGACCGGTACGGGCTCGCCGAGCTGATCGGGACCGAGGACTTGCACGAGACGGTCGACGCGGCCGTCGACGCGCTGCTACGGGCCGAGCCGGTGGTGGATCCGCCGGAAGAGCCGCCTCCGGCCGGCTGACCCGGCCTAGCGTGGGCCGCCGCGGCCCGAGGACCGGTCCGAGGAGAGGTGAGATGCCGACGATCCCGCTCCGTCAGCGGCCCGCTTGGAAGGCGCTCGAACGCCATCACGCGTCGGTCGCCGGCCTCCATCTCCGCGAGCTCTTCGCCGCCGACCCCGAACGAGGCGGGCGGCTCGTGCTCGACACGGCCGGTCTCTACCTCGATTACTCCAAGAACCGCGTGACCGACGAGACGATGCGGTTGCTCGTGCAGCTCGCCGAGGAGTCGGGTGTCGCGGAACGCCGTGACCAGATGTTCCGCGGGGAGCGCATCAACGTGTCGGAGCAACGCTCGGTGCTGCATGTCGCGCTGCGCATGCCGTGGGGAGCGTCGCTCGTCGTCGACGGTGTCGATGTCGTGCGCGAGGTCCACGAGGTGCTCAACCGTATGGCGGGTCTCGCGGATCGAATTCGTTCGGGTGAGTGGAGAGGTCATACCGGCGAGCCGATCAGGAACATCGTCAACATCGGGATCGGCGGGTCCGACCTCGGGCCGGCAATGGCGTACGAGGCGCTGCGTTTCTATTCGCGGCGCGACCTGACCTTCCGGTTCGT
>DATMUX010000777.1:0-6033 GCA_035563695.1 Acidimicrobiia bacterium | reverse complement strand
CGGGCGCGCTCGCCGCGCCCGACTGTGCGGCCGCAACGCTCGGTCCCGAGTGGGTGGCGCTCGACGCGTTTCCGGGCGACATCGCCTTCGCGCGCGGCCTCGACCTGCTGCGCGGGCACATGGCGCGCGCATTCGAGCGGGCGGCGCCGCCGTGATCGCGCTCGCATGGATCCCGTGGAACGTGGCATTGGAGGCGGGCGCCGTCGTCGGATCCGTGGGTCTCGCGGCCGGGGTCACGCAACGGCGACGCTTCGCGCCGGTGATCTCGTTCACGCGGGAGTTGACACTCGTCCTCGTGCTCTATGCGTTCTGGCGCCTGATCGGCATGATCTCCGTGCTCAAGGTCGACGGCGCAATCGATGCGGGTCAGCGGATCTGGGACGTCGAACGCGCACTGCACCTCCCGAGCGAGCACGGGCTGCAACATCTCTTCATGAAGAGCTCGGTGCTCATCCAAGCGTGCAACGTCTATTACGCGACGATGCACTTCCCGGCGATGCTCGCGCTGCTCGTGTGGATGTGGGTCCGCCACCGCGAGAAGTACCCGGAGGTGCGCAACGTCGTCGCGCTCACCACATTGGGGTGCCTCGCCATCCAGCTGATCCCGGTTGCACCGCCTCGTCTCGTTCCCGCGCTGCACGTCGCCGACACGCCCGCGCTCTTCGGCCAGACCGTGTACCCGGCGTTCGGGCGTTCGGGCCCGGCGCAGCTGTCGGCGATGCCGTCGGTGCACGTGGCGTGGGCGGTGATCGTCGCCATCGTGGTCGTGATGGCGACGACGAGCCGCTGGCGATGGCTCGTGCTCGCGCATCCGATCGCGACGACGATCGTCGTCGTCGTGACGGGGAACCACTACTGGCTCGACGGCGTCGTGGCCGTCATGGTGCTCGCGCTCGCAGTCGTGCTCGAGCGCGGATCGCGCCGTGCGATCGATCGGTTGCGGGCGCCGAGGTGGACGCCCGTGCCGGCGGCCGCGAGTGCCGACGCCCGGCTCGCGCGGGCGCGTGAGCCGGTCTCCTGAGGGCGACTCGTCGCTCAGAGATCGAGGAACGCGTCCACCTCGGTGCCCGCCGGGACCGGGAGCAACCCCTTTTCCGCGAAGCTACGGACGACGGTCATCCACGTCGGACGTTGCGCGATCAGCGCGTGCAACGTCGCGCGCGCTTCGTCGGCGCGACCTCCGAAGAACAACGCACCGGCGTACGCGAACGCGAAGTTCTCGTCGTCCGGCAGGATCGCCCGGGCCTGCTCGAGCTCGTCGAACGCGCCCGCGGCGTCACCGGCGAACAGCGCGTCGGTCCCGCGGCCGAAATGCGCGAACGCGCGCTGAGCGTCGACCAGTCGGGCCAGCGCGTCGAGCGGTTCCGGATGATCGTCGACCCGGAGATCGACCTTTGCGACCGGCTGCGGATCGTCGTGCCGCGTCCCGTCGACGACGAGCAACGCCGCCGACATCCTTCCGCGCGCGTCACCGCCGGCCGCTTCGGCCGCAACGAGCGCGGCGAGCATCCGCTCGGCGAGCGTGCCCCCCGATGACTCGAACGCGCCCTCCATCGCGGGCCACACGTCGGCACTCGCCATCATGTTCGCCTGTACCGCGTAGCCGTCGGCGGCGAGATGACCGGCGTAGTCGATACAGAGATCACCCGTGAACGCATCGGCTCTCCCCTGCGCGTCGATGACTCCGACCTGGCGCAGCGCCACACCCGGATCGGCGGCGAGCGAGGCGGCGAGCGCGCCGGCCGCGGTCGCGCCCCGCGCCATCGCGTCGAGACACCTCGGGCCGTACGCGGGCTCCGACATCGCCTGCGTCGCGACTGCGCCGACGCCGGCCCGGGCCCACGGCACGACCGAACCCACCGCGAAGTGACAGGTTTGCACCGCGACGCCGAGGTCGCCGGTTGCGGCGTCACGCGCAACGATCGAGTAGGTCATGGCGCGAGTCTCGTAAGCGCGGCCGTGCGCCGCAACCGCGCTGCTCTCCGCCCTTCCTGAACCATCCGGTTTTGTGCTCCCCTGGCGTCGGAATCCGGTGCCGGCGGAGCAATGAACACGCGCACTCGAGTGAGCGTCACTCCTCGAGGCGCAACGCCGCGACGAACGCTTCCTGCGGCACCTCGACCCGCCCGATCTGCTTCATGCGCTTCTTGCCTTCCTTCTGGCGCTCGAGCAACTTGCGCTTGCGCGTGATGTCGCCGCCGTAGCACTTGGCGAGCACGTCCTTGCGCTTCGCCTTCACGGTCTCGCGGGCAATGATCCGCCCGCTCACCGCTGCCTGGATCGGCACGTCGAACAGCTGGCGCGGGATCAGCTCGCGCAGCTTCACGGTCATCTTGCGGCCGTAGTCGTACGCCTTGTCGCGGTGCACGATCGCGCTGAAGGCGTCGACGGGCACGGCGTTGAGCAGCAAGTCGACCTTCGCGAGGTTCGACGAGCGGTAGCCCGCCGGCTCGTAGTCGAGGCTCGCGTAGCCGCGCGTGCGCGACTTCATCTGGTCGAAGAAGTCGAGCACGATCTCGGCCAACGGGAGCATATACACGAGCTCGACGCGATCCTCGGAGAGGTACTCCATCTTCTGCAGCTCACCCCGGCGCGACTGCGACAGTTCCATCAGTGTGCCGACGTACTCCGTCGGGGTGAGGATGGTGACGCGCACGTACGGCTCTTCGATGTGCTCGATCTTCGGCGATGGCGGCATCGACGACGGGTTGTCGACGATCTCGACCGACCCGTCGGTGAGCGTCGCGCGGTACTCGACGTTCGGCGCGGTCGCGACGAGCGACAGGTCGTATTCGCGTTCGAGACGCTCGCGGATGATCTCCATGTGCAGCAATCCGAGGAAACCGCAGCGGAAGCCGAAGCCCAACGCGCCCGACGTCTCGGGGTCGTAGGTGAACGACGAGTCGTTCAAGCGTAACTTCTCGAGCGCCTCGCGCAGGTCGGCGTACTCGTCACCGTCGACGGGATAGAGACCGCAGAACACCATCGGCTTCGGATCGCGGTAGCCGGCGAGGGCGGCGCCGCGCCGCGCGGAGTCGGTGACCGTCTCGCCGACCTTCGCCTCGCCGACATCCTTGATCCCGGCGATGAGATAGCCGACCTCACCGGGCCCCAGCGCGGCGACGGGTGTCGGCGCGGGCAAACGCACGCCGATCTCCTCCGCGTCGTGGTCCAGCTGCGCGTTGAGGTAGCGCAGGCGCGCGCCGCTGCGCAGTACGCCGTTGAACACGCGCACCGACGAGATGACGCCGCGGTAGATGTCGTAGTACGAGTCGAACATGAGGGCCTGCAGCGGCGCGTCGGCGTCGCCGCGCGGCGCGGGGATGCGCGCGATCACCGCGTCGAGCAGCTCGGGCACGCCCGCGCCCGTCTTGGCGGAGATCCGCAGCACCTCGCCGGCCGGGATGCCGAGCACGCGCTCGATCTCCTCGGCGCGCTTGTCGGGCTCCGCCGCGGGCAGGTCGATCTTGTTGAGCGCGGCGACGATCGTGAGGTCGTGCTCGAGGGCCTGGTAGCAGTTCGCGAGCGTCTGAGCCTCGATGCCCTGCGATGCGTCGACGAGCAGGATCACCCCTTCGCACGCGGCGAGCGAGCGGCTGACCTCGTACCCGAAGTCGACGTGACCGGGCGTGTCGATGAGGTTGACGACGTAGCCGTTCCACTCGAGCCGCACGTTCTGCGCCTTGATCGTGATGCCCCGTTCGCGCTCGAGCTCCATGGTGTCGAGGTACTGGGCCCGCATCTCGCGCGGATCGACGGCGCCGGTCATCTCGAGCAGGCGGTCGGCGAGCGTCGACTTCCCGTGGTCGATGTGGGCGATGATGCTGAGGCAGCGAATGCGGTCGAGCGGCGTCACAACCTCTCCATTGTCGCCGATCGCCGTGCACATTCCGGTACCGGTACGGTTCCGGGGATGGCCCGGGTCATCGTCGTCGGTTCGGCGAACGTCGACCTCGTGTGGCACGGGCTGCGACTGCCGCGGCCGGGCGAGACGGTCAGCGACGGGGAGTTCGTGCGGGTCCCGGGCGGGAAGGGCGCGAACCAGGCCGCGGCCGCGGCCGCGCTGGGCGGCGACGTGCAGTTCGTCGGCTGTGTCGGCGCCGACGAGCACGGCCGCATGATCCGTGCGGATCTACGCGACCGAGGCCTCGACTGCTCGCGGCTCTTCGAGGTCGACGAGCCGACGGGTGTGGCGGTGATCATGGTCGACGCGGCCGGCGAGAACGCGATCGCCGTCGCGCCGGGCGCGAACCGCGCGCTCGCACCCGCGACGGCAATCGACGCGCTGTCGGACGTCGGGAGTGACGACGTGGTGCTGTGCTCCTGCGAGATCTCGCTCGACACCGTCGATGCCGTGGTCACTGCCGCGACCGGCCGGGATGCGCGCGTCGTCGTCAACCCCGCGCCGGCACGCGCGGTCTTCGCGGGCGCGATCCTCACGCCCAACGAGCACGAATGCGCCGAGCTCGGCGGCGTCGACGCGTTGACGGCGGTTGCGCCCGCGGTGATCGTGACGCGCGGTGAGCGGGGTGCGGTCGTGCATCGCGCCGGCCGGCCGCCCCACTCGCAGCCCGGGTTCGCCATCGAAGCCGTCGACACCACCGGCGCGGGCGACGCGTTCAACGGCGCGCTCGCGTGGGCTCTTGCCGGAGGCCACGACATGGAGGAGGCCGTGGCGCTCGCGTGCGCGGCGGGCGCGCTCGCGACGCGCGCGCTCGGAGCCCGGTCGTCGGTGCCGAACGCGTCGGAGGTCTACGCGCTCGTCACGGCTTGAGCGATGAGGTCGAGCGCACTCCGCGCATCGACCGTCCAGGCGACCTCGACCGGCCCCTGCGCGACGCGCCGGTCGATGACCGTCATGCCGCGCGTGTGCGTTCCGTGCAACTCGATTCTCACTCGGTGGCTACCGAAGCCGAACAGATCGGGGTGTGTCACCGCGAGCACCGCGCAGGGGTCGTGCAACGCGGCGAGGTCGGACCCGACGAGCTCGATGATGCGGGCCCGGTAGTGCCGCAGCAACGCCGCCGTGAACCGGCTGACGGCGGTGCCGGCCGTGTCGAGCCGGTGCAAGAACCCGTCGTCGACGCAGACCTGATGCGTGAGATCGAGCCCGCACAGGCGGATGTGGGCGCCGCTGCCGAACACGACGTCGGCGGCTTCGGGATCGGCCCAGATGTTGAACTCGGCCGCCGCGGTTGCGTTGCCGAACGTCCCGCCGCCCATGATGGAGATGCCGGCGATCTCTCCGGCGAGATCGGGATCGCGTTGGATCGCGAGGGCGACGTTGGTCAGCGGCCCGACCGCGACGATCCACGTGCCCGGCGCGGCCCGCGCCGTCTCGACGATGAAGCCGGGCGCGTCGTCACCCGCGGGCGCACGGCGCGGCGCGGGCACCTCGACACCCGCGAGCCCGGTATCGCCGTGCACGTGCACCGCGTCGCGCGCCGGACCCGAGAGCGGACCCGCGGCGCCGGCGTGCACGGGGACGTCGATCCCGGCGAGCTCGCACGTCACCAGTGCGTTGCGCGTGGTGTGCTCCAGCGCGGCGTTGCCGGCCACCGTCGTGATGCCGACGAGGTCGGCGTGGCGGGCCGCCGTGAGGATGGCCATGACGTCGTCGTGGCCGGGGTCGCAGTCGAGCAGCACGCGTTCAGGCGTCACCCGCCCATTCTGCTAGCCTGCCCCGGTTCCCGAGGGTCCGGAGTACTGCTCGCAATGGCGAACATCAAGTCCCAGAAGAAGCGCAACCGCCAGAACGAGCGGCGCCGCCTCCGCAACAAGTCGGTGCGCTCCGAGCTCAAGACGCGGGTCAAGGCCGCGTCGCAGGCCGTCGACGCCGGCGACGAGAACGCCGACGCCCTCGTGCGCACCGCCCAGCGGCGGATCAACAAGGCGGCGTCGGCCGGCGTGATCCACAAGAACGCCGCCGCCCGCCGCACGTCGCGGCTGATGAAGCGCGCGACCAAGACCTCCGCGTAGCCGGCCCGTCCGCGGACCTACCGGCGGGCGGGCCGCCGGCTCAGCGCGGCCAGC
>DATMUX010000776.1:0-3846 GCA_035563695.1 Acidimicrobiia bacterium | reverse complement strand
TCCAACGAACTCGTACAAATTCCCGGTGGGCCCGGCTGGGATCGAACCAGCGACCGAGGGATTATGAGTCCCCTGCTCTGACCACTGAGCTACGGGCCCGGGTGAATGGCATACCCACCTGGCATATTGGCACCAATGCTTCGCCGAGGCCGATCCGAATCCACGGTCGCGGTTTACCGCAAGAGCCACGAGCAGTTCTGGACCTGGGCCCTCACCGCCGGCGCGAAGCCCGATCCCGCGGCCGTCGACCCAACGCGGTCGGTGGCCCCGGATAGCCCCTGCATCGGCTTGATCGGTGCACGTCGCACGTACCCTCGAACGCGCATACGCCTTTTCGGTTTTCCAGAGTTCTACGGGTCCCCGCGCGCGCCGGACGTTCATGGCGAGGTGCCGGGGAGTCCGGCGAGGAGGTTATTGCGACACGCGGCACCTGCGGCGACGCTTTCGGAGAGCATTTGCGGCGTTGGGTTGTTGAGCGTGTCGCTGTTGGCGAGGATGGCGTCGCGCATGTCGGGTTGTTGGACGAGCACGCGGGTCACGCAGACTGCGACCTTGGCCGGCACTTGGGGTCCGACGGCACTCGCGATTATCTGATCGCGTACGACGGCGAGTGTCATCGCTTGGTTGATGGACGTGTCGTTGGGGGCTTGTGCGTGCGCGCCAGGATCACAGGTGTGGAACACGACCGTGTTGCCGGAGGAGTCGATCGCGGCGTCGGGCATGCTGTGGACCCACTGTTCGATCACAGTCCCGAGGTAGTGGGTGTTGGCCGGGTTCACGCCGACGATCGCCGCGCGGAGGCAGGTGGTCCCGGCGCGACTGTACAAGGCCTCCGAACCGGCCGAGTAAGCGTCGGCGGCGAGCAGTGCGCTAGGTCGATCGAGGCGGGCACCAAGCATGAGATACAGCGTGAATGCATCGAACCCCGCGTCGTTGCTCGACGACAGGGTGATCTTCTTCTCCCCGGCAGCCAGCGCCGGAACGGGCGGGATCTCTGGCGGCGTGTTGACAGCCGTGGGGTCGAAGTAGATACGGGTCGAAGGCGTTGGCCCCGTGAGGGCGGCGTTGATCGCAGCGTTGCCCCCGGCCGTGTCCAAGATGTTGATGACCGGTGGCCCAAAGGCGTAGGGCGCGCCCATGATGGTGCCCACCACGGCGGGAAGGTTCTTGGTCCGTTGGTCGGCTTGGTTGGAGGAGCTCGACGAAAGACGGTCGTATTCGCGGCGATCGGCGGGCGATTGTTCGGCAAGGTACTTGTCCTCGATGCGGCTGGCATCGCCTTCTACCAGCGCCGTGAACGCGTCCAGCGACCCTGATGTCGACGCCTCTGCGCGTCGTTCGAGCTTTGGGAGGTCGAAGTTCTGGTCTTGGAGGACGTGGGTCAACTCGTGAGCCACCGTCACACGAGTCTGGATGGTGAACGGCCCCGCACCGCGCACGAAGATTTGCTTCGAGCCTGGATCGTAGAACGCGTCCGTGTCGGCAGCAGAGGTGGTGTTGAAGGCATCAGCGAGATCGACATTCGGGCCGATCAAGCCTGCAGCCCGCAACAACGCCGAAGCTTGCTGAGTTTGCTTCGCCTGCTTCTTCAACTCCGCCGGACTCGCCGTCACTTGCTTCTCGAACGCCGACACCGACAAGTAGTTGACCTTTACCGGATGCTTGAACCTCAATCCGCGCAACGCCTCGACCCGCGCCGCGATCGGAGCAACCTGGGGGTCCCACGTCGACGGGAATGTCTGTTCGCTACGAGACACGACCATCCCGACAACCACACCCGCCGCGACGAGCGCCACTACCACACCAAGCGCGAGAAACACTGGCCAACGCCTCCGCTTCGCCGCTACACCGCCGTCCTCGGCGGACGACTCCATCGTCACGTCATTCGTGCTCATCGCAGAAACTCCCTGAATCCCGTCTCGACACGCGATTGCTTCGATGCCCTTCGGAGAAGCCACCGAGATAACAACCGTAGACATAGATCGCTATTGTCAACGCGTACGCGACGCTCCGATCTCAACCGAGAGGACTACCGCGATCCTGGCCATCCGATTGGCGCGTATCGTCACACCAACTACTGCCGCGCACCATGCCGCCGCACGGGAGAGTCTCCCTACACCGAGAGTTAGGAAAACCTCACCTCACGGTCACCGACAGGCGAAGCAACCGACCGCCGCAAGCGGGACAGTTCCAGAGTGACACCGGGCCCGGTCGTCGCGGACGGTCGGCGTCACATGAGCCACCGAGTGATGAACCCTTTACGGCGGCCGGCGACCGCGTACGGTTGGCGGATGAGATGGGTCGTCCACGGCGAGCGCGTCATCTACGACTCGGAATGGTTGACGCTGGCATTGACCGACGTCGAGATTCCCGGCGGTGAGCGCTTCGAGCATCACGTCGTGCGCATGGCGAACAAGGCGGCCGGCACGGTCGTGCACGACCCCGACCGGGGCCTCTTGTTGCTGTGGCGCCACCGGTTCATCACCGACACCTGGGGCTGGGAGATCCCGGCGGGAAGGATCGATCCCGGCGAGAGCCCCGAACAGGCCGCGCGCCGCGAGACGCTCGAGGAGACCGGCTGGGAGCCCGGGCCGCTGCAACCCCTGGTCGTGTACTACCCGACCAACGGGCTCAGCGATCAGATCTTCCATTGCTTCATCGCCCGGGGCGCGACCCACGTCGGCGACCCGTCCGATCCAGGGGAAGCGGAACGGATCGAGTGGGTCGACGTCGCGCGCGTTCGCCGCATGGTTCACGACGGCGAGATGTCCGACGGACTCTCGCTCACCGCCGTGCTCTACGCGCTCGCGCTCGGCCGCGTGTGAGGGTGCATCCGGCTACTTGAGGCCGTGGAGCACGCTGACGACCAACCGCGTTGCGCCACCGGCGAGGAGCATGCTCGCAATCGCCGTGAGCAGGATTCCCGCGACGCGGTCGAGCATCTCGCGGGCGCGCACCGTCGCGCGCCGGTGGGCGTGCGCCGAGAGATAGAGGGTCGTACCGGTGACCGCGGCGTACGCGATGCCGGCGACAGTCAACACCGCGCGATCGCCGACACCATGAGTCGTTGCAGCAAATCCGACCAGAACCGCGAAGGTGGCACCCCCAACCGTCAACGGGAACGTCACCGGCAACAGGAGGACGGAACGCCAGCCCCCGCCCGCGTCGCCGTCCGAGCCGGCCGCGTCATGCTCGTGCGTGTTCGGGTGCATGTTCAGCATCAGCGGGACGGACTCGAACATGAGCGCGATCCCACCGGTCGCGGTGAGCGCGGCCGTCGATATGCCGAGAACGTCGAGCAGCACCTCCCCGATCCAGATCGCGGCCAGCACGAACACGACGACGTAGAAGAAGAGCCCGATCGCGAGTCGCCCTTGCTCGCGGGCCGGAAATCGGCCCACGATCGGCATGTAGGACGGCAGCGCGGCGAGCGGGCTGTAGAGCGTGAACAGCGCGATGAACATGAGCACTGCGTTGTCGGTCGCGCTCATGGGCAACGCTCCGCCACGGGTCGAGCATAGAGGCGGCACCCGCGATCACCGTGGCACTGGCCGGGTACACGCGGATCGCCTACTGTGCAGCCACCTCGGGGGCACATGAGACCAGCGACGGACCATGCGACGCGACGACGCACGCTCGCGCGGCGAGCGGGAGTCGCACTCCTGGTCCTCGCCGCCACAGGCTGTGGCGGCGGCCGCGCGGTGGAGAGCAAGGCGGTGATTCCCCGCAGCCCCGGCAATCTCACGGGCACGCACTGGATCCTGGTCGCGACGCACGACTCGGATCAGGTGCCGGAATCGACATCCTTCACCCTCGACATCGAAGCCGGTACCGCGTCAGGTACCG
>DATMUX010000775.1:0-3038 GCA_035563695.1 Acidimicrobiia bacterium | reverse complement strand
GGTCGAGCAGCTCGTCGAGGGCGCGGGTCGCCGAGGTGAAGAACTCGGCGATGCGCCGGCGCTCCGTGGGCGCGAGCTGCGCCGCGCCCGCGAGCCGGTCGACGTAGTAGCGGTAGCCGCGGTCGGTGGGGATCCGGCCCGCCGACGTGTGCGGCTGGGTGATGTAGCCCTCGCGTTCGAGCACCGACATCTCGTTGCGCACCGTCGCCGCGGAGACGCCGAGCCCGGCGGTGTTCGTCACGGTCTGCGATCCGACGGGCTGGGCGGTGTCGACGTACTGCTCGACGATCGCGCGCAGCACCGCCGCCTTGCGCTCGTCCAGCTCGGTCATGCCTCTACCCCTCGTACCCCTCGGTACCCGTCGGCGTCTGCACGTCCGGTCGGACCGTCGTCGCGGCTCGTGCGGCAGCCGTGGGCGGCGGCTCGTTAGCACTCAATGGTATCGAGTGCCAGCAGGCTGGGGCGACGACCCGGCCGCCGCGCCGGCGAGGAGGAGACGCGCCGTGACGTCGGACGCGAGCAGCCGGCCGCGGAGCGTCAGCACGGCCCGCCCGTCCTCGATCGACAGGAGGTCGAGCGCCGCGAGCTCGCCCGCGGTCGCGCGGGCCGCGGCCGCGAGCGGCGCGCCCGCTCGCGTTCGCAGCGCGAGGGAGAAGGCCTCCTCGGCGCGGCGGCCGGCGTCGAGCTCCTCGCTCCCCGCTTCGGCCGGCGCGCCCGCGTCGATCGCGGCGATGTAGCGCTCGGGCGTGCGCACGTTCCACCACCGCCGCCCGCGTGTGTACCCGTGCGCCGCGCATCCGATGCCGACGTATTCGTCGCCAGTCCAGTACAGCTCGTTGTGCCGGCACGCCTCCCCGGGCCGGGCCCAGTTCGAGATCTCGTACCACTCGAGCCCGGCCGCGCCGAGCACCGCGTCGGTGAGGGCGTACGCATCGGCCTGGAGATCGTCGTCGGGCGCGGGTGCTCCTGCGGCGACGCGGCGCCCGAGCGCGGTCGCCGGTTCCACCGTCAGCGCGTACGCGCTCACGTGATCGACGCCGAGCGTCAGCGGGCCATCGAGGGAGCGGCGCCAGTCGTCGAGCGTCTCGCCGGGCGTTCCGTAGATCAGGTCGACGTTGATGCGCGTGAACCCCGCGTCGCGCGCGAGCGCGATCGCGCGCGCCACGTTCTGCGGGTCGTGTGTCCGGCCGAGCGCGGTGAGCACGCGCGGCACCATCGACTGCACTCCGAAGCTCAGCCGGTTCACGCCGGCAGCCGCGTACGAGCGGAGCTTCCCGTCATCGACGGCGTCGGGATTGCACTCGACCGTGACCTCGGCCGTCTCGGTCCGGTCGATCGCGTCGAGCACGCGCACGAGCTGCGCGGCCGCGATCAGCGACGGCGTGCCTCCGCCGAAGAACACGCTCGTCGCGGGCGGGAGCCCGCCGGTGTCACGGCGCCGTGCTTCGAGGTCGCGCACACACGCGTCGACGTAGGCGTCGACGAGGTGCGCGCGGTCGGTCCAGGTCGCGAAGTCGCAGTAATCGCAGCGGCTCGCGCAGAACGGGACGTGCACATAGACCCCGAACGCGGGCGGCTCCACCCGTTCAGGCTACCGACGTGCTCGCCGCCCCGAGTCGGGCCCATGACGTAGCTTGCGGGTCGTGCACGCCGGAGAAGAGGCCGGAGAACGCGCCGGAGACGACGCCGCGGCGCAAGCGACGGCCGACCGGGTTCGGGCGTTCGTGGCGGAGCAGGCGCCCGGCGGTGCGTACCCACCCGACTGGACGACGCGCCTGGCGCGCGCCGGGTACGTCGCCCCGCATTGGCCGCGGCCGTGGGGTCTCGACGCGTCGCCGCGGGAGCAGCTCGCGATCGACGGCGTCCTGCGCGAGCTGCGCGTCCCGAGGCCCGTCAACCCGATCGGGATCGGCTGGGCAGGCCCGACGCTGCTCGTCGCGGGCACCGAGGAGCAGCAGCAGCGTTATCTGCCCGGCATCCTCGACGGTTCCGAGCTCTGGTGCCAGCTCTTCAACGAGCCCGGCGCCGGGAGCGATCTCGCAGGCCTGTCGACGCGCGCCGTGCGCGACGGCGACGAGTACGTCGTGAACGGGCAGAAGGTCTGGACAACGCTCGCGCACGTCGCGCGCTACGGCATCCTCCTCGCGCGTACGGATCCGGCAGCGGAACAGCACCGCGGAATCACCTACTTCGTCGTCGACATGCATTCGCCGGGCATCGCGGTCGAGCCGCTCGTGCAGATGACCGGCACGCACGAGTTCAACGAGGTGTTCTTCACCGACGTGCGCGTCCCGGCCGCGAACGTCGTGGGTGACGAGCACGACGGTTGGAGGCTCGCCAAGGTCACGCTCGGGAACGAGCGCGTGTCGCTCTCGGGCGAAGGTGCGCTGTGGGGCCGGGGCCCGACCGCGCAGGACGTGATCCAGCTCGTTTGTGATCACGGGGGGACGCGCGATCTGCTGCTCCGCCAGCGCCTGGCCCGCCTGTACTCCGAAGCCGAGGTGCTGCGCCTCATCCGGTTGCGCACGGTGTCGGCGCGCCTGCGGGGGCTCGAGCCCGGGCCCGAGGCCTCGGTGCGCAAGGCACTGTCAGACGAGCACGGGCAGCACGTGATGGCGGCGGCGATGGATCTCGCGGGCACCGCGGGGCTGTGCTCCGACCGCGGGCCGTACGGCGAGCCCGATGTCGCCGGCTGGCACTACGGCTACCTCTACGCACGCGCACTCACGATCGGAGGAGGCACGAGCGAGGTGCAACGCAACATCCTGGGCGAGAAGGTCCTCGGGCTGCCCCGTGAACAGTGACGTCACTGTCGATCGGGCGCTGATCGAGTGGCTGCTCCGCGTCGATCACGGTCCGGTGGCTGGATGGGCGCCCGACCTGCCGGCCGCGGAACTGCGCTGCGACGCCGGTCTCGTCGCGCGCCTCTCCGAGATCGCCCGATCGGTGCGCGGCACGACGCGCGTGTTCGTGGCCGGGTGCCCGGTCGTCCACCATCCGTCCGGTCGTCCGATCGCGGCCGCGGCGGGGCCGTCGTG
>DATMUX010000774.1:0-2581 GCA_035563695.1 Acidimicrobiia bacterium | reverse complement strand
TCTTCATGCGCGGCCGTCCTGGCTGCGCGTTGAGCCGCGCGCGTCGCGTAGTCGACCGCTTTGCCAACATCGCCTCCGGGCGCGGCCTGAAAGGCGTGGTAGGCAAGCTCCGGGAGCTGTCCTTCTCCGATTCCTCCGTCGCGTGCTTCGAGCGCTTCGAGGATCTGACGGTGCACGCGGATGCGGCGCGGTGTACTGAGTTCGCCATAAAGGGTCTGGCGGATCAACGCGTGCGTGAACTCGTAGGTTCCCGTTTGGGCCTTTCGTTCACGCACAACTTGTCCGTCGAGCGCTTCGTCCAACAGATCGAGCGCCTCATCTTCCCCGAGCTCGAGGACGCCCCGAATGATGTCGAGAGTGAACCCGTTGGGCATCGCCGCACCGACGGAGAGCATCCGATTGCAGGTTCCCGAAAGCCGGGTCAATCGCCGCCCGATCACCTCCCTGACGCCCTCCGGGAGCTCTCGGGCGACGCCTTCGGCTGTCCCGGTCCAGCGGCCTTCGACGCGGCTGATTGCGCCGCTCTCGCCGAGATTCCGAAGGATCTCCGACACGAAGAATGGGTTGCCTTCGGTCTCGCGGTAGATCGTCTCCACGAGCGCGTCAGGAGTGTCTTGGCCGCCGACGGCGTCGATGAATGCCTTGACCTCCGCCCGATCCAACCCCCGCAAGAGGACCCGTTCGTAGAGATTCTCTCGCCGAAGCGCAGCAATCATGTCGGCCAGAGGATGCATGCGGTCGAGCTCGACATCGCGGTATGTCGCGATGACCAGGAGCCGGTCGCGGCGCGCATTCCGCGCGACGTATTGCAACAAGAGCAAGGTGGGTTTGTCGGCCCAGTGCACGTCATCGAGGAGCAAGACGAGCGGCCGGGCTTTGGCTGCTTGCTGCAAGAACGTCGTGACACCTTCGAACAGCCGAAGCCGTTCGGCCTCCGCATCAAGGGCCGGCAGTTGCGGCAGTCCCGGAAGGCGTTCTCGTAGGTCGGAGACCAGGGTTGCGACCTCGGGAGCGCCGGCGCCCAGCTCGGAACGCAGTTCGTCGTCGCTGCGGTCCCGCACGTAGCTGCGGAGGGCTTCAACGAACGGTAGGAAAGGGACACCCAACTCGCCCTCATAACAGTGTCCCCAGCACACCTGCGCACCGCGCACGGCCGCATATACGCCGACCTCCTCAACGAGCCGGGTTTTGCCGATGCCGGGTTCACCCACCACCATCACGAGCCTCGCCCGACCCGACAGTGAATCGTCGAATAGGACTTTGAGGCCATCGAGCTCGGCCGCTCGGCCTACGAACCGCCCAAACAGGCTCGGCGCTACGCGCGCAGGCCCCGGTTGCGTCACGACGGGCGTCGGTTCGAGCGACCGCTCCCGTAGCCGGCGAACTTCCGCGAGCACATCCTCCGCAGAAGAAGGACGCGCCGTCGGATCCTTGGCGAGCAACCTCATCACGAAGTCCTCGACCGACGGTGGCACTGCGGCGTTGTGCCACGAGGGCGCGACCGGCACCGTATTCAGGTGCTGGGAGATGACCGTCACCGCGTCGTCACCGAGGAACGGAGTCCGGCCGCAGAGCATCTCGTAGATCGACACGCCCAAGGCATACAGATCACTGCGCGCATCAGGCGTGCGGCCGACCGCCTGTTCGGGCGCAAGATACGCGACCGTGCCGACGACCAAGCCTTCGGAAGTGATCCGCGACCGATCCGTCTCCACCGCCAAACCGAAATCGCCGAGCCGCGCGGTCGTGCCGTCGCTCGCGAGCCAGATGTTCGCGGGCTTCAGATCACGATGCACCACGCCGTGCGAATGCGCATGCGCGAGCGCGCACGCGACCTGCTCGCTCACCCCCAATGCTTCGTCGACCGACATTCGATGGCCGTCGCGCACAGCCAGCACATCCGCGACCGACCCGCCCGACATCAACTCCGACACGATGAACGGCTGCCCGTCATCATCGCCTACGTCGAATACCGTGACGATGTTCGGATGATCCCCCAACCGGGCCATCGCTCGAGCCTCGCGCTCGATCCGCCGGCGGCCTGCATCATCGAGCCCGTCCGTCTTGATCACCGCGACCGCCACCTCACGGCCAAGTCGCTCATCCGTCGCCCGATACACGACTTTGCGAGCCCCTTCACCAAGGAGCCGGTCCACCCGATAGCGGCCCTCGCCGACGGTTACCGGGACCCCATGCTCGGGCGCGCTGGTCGAGTCACCAAGTGGGGCGCCGCAGCTGTCGCAGAACCTGGCGTCGCCGCGGTTCCCTCGTCCGCATGCCACGCAGACGCTTACCGGCGCTTCGGTATCTGCTCCCATCGGCTACTCCCGCGTTGGCGCGATTCTGGCCGACGGAGACGACCCGTGCCATACGGCGTTTCGTGCGGTGTGCAAAGGCTGCGGTTGCCATACCGCGACGTGACTTGCTATTCGCACGACGCGAGCGCAGAACCCTGGCGGTCTCAGGGGGTCAGCGCAACGGCACCTTCGATCGAGTTGGATCGATCGGGAGGTGCGTGATGGCGGAGCGGTTGTCGGAGTTGGAGCGGTGGCGGATTGCGGAGTTGGCGGCGCAGGGATCG
>DATMUX010000773.1:0-4619 GCA_035563695.1 Acidimicrobiia bacterium | reverse complement strand
CGTGAGGTCGACGTCGCGGAAGTGCGCTCCGCCGAGGTCGACGCCCCAGAACGTCGCGCCCGACAGATCCCGACCCTCGAAGGATTCCGGCATCGCCACCCTTGTAGCACGTCGGGAAGGACTGGCAGTCGACGAACTGCTCGCCGGGGAATCGACGGCGGGCCGCGCCTCGCGGCGTAGGCTCTGCGGGCGTCTCGAGCCTGTTCGAGCCCCAGTCGCCACCCTCTCGTTGTGGCACTTCTGCCAGAATCGTGTGACTCGCACGTGTGGGCGAGGACGCGAGTAACGGTGCGAGCGACGGGCGCAAGCGAGGAGCACAGCGATGGCAACCGACCAGCCCATGCAACTCGGCATGATCGGTCTGGGCCGCATGGGCGCGAACCTGGTGCGGCGCCTGATGCGCGACGGCCACCGTTGCGTCGTCTACGACGTCGACGCCGGCGCCGTCGCCGGACTCGCAGGGGAGGGCGCGACCGGCGCCGGTTCCTTGCCGGAATTCATCGCCGCGCTCGAGCCGCCCCGCGCGGTGTGGGTCATGGTGCCCGCGGCAATCGTGGAGTCGATGCTCACCCAGCTCGCCGGCCTGCTGGACCCGGGCGACATCGTGATCGACGGCGGCAACTCGTATTACCGCGACGACATCACGCGCGCAACACGGCTGCGCGAGCGCGGCGTCCACTACGTCGACTGCGGTACCAGTGGCGGCGTGTGGGGGCTCGAACGCGGCTACTGCCTGATGATCGGCGGTGAGGATGCAGTCGTCGCGCGACTCGATCCCATCTTCAGGTCGATCGCGCCCGGCGCCGAGAGCGCGTCGCCGACGCCGGGCCGCACCGGCACCGGCGGCACCGCGCCCGACGGCTACCTCCACTGCGGGCCGAACGGCGCGGGCCACTTCGTCAAGATGGTGCACAACGGGATCGAGTACGGGATGATGGCCGCGATTGCGGAAGGCTTGAGCATCCTGGAGCACGCGAACGCGGGAACGGCGACACAAGTTGTCGACGCCGAGACGACCCCGCTGCGGGATCCGTGGGCATACCAATACGAGATCGACGTCGCCGAGGTTGCCGAGCTGTGGAGGCGCGGGTCGGTCGTCGGATCGTGGCTGATCGATCTCGTTGCGGATGCGTTCGCCCGTTCCCCGCATCTCGATGAGTTCGCCGGACGCGTGTCGGATTCGGGCGAGGGGCGCTGGACCGTCATGGCGGCGGTCGACACCGGTGTGCCGGCCGCGGTGATCACTGCGGCGCTCTACGAACGATTCGAGTCTCGGGGCAACGGTTCCTTTACCGACAAGGTCCTCTCGGCGATGCGATCGGAGTTCGGCGGCCACGCCGAGAAGCCGGCCTGAGCCGTGTGCGCTCAGGTCGGGGCTTCGCCCCTACGATAAGGAGATCGTGGAGGAGACACCGGAGCAGGTCCTCGCGCGTCTCGCGCGCTACCGCGACTCGTTGCAGCGTCCCCCGTCATCCACGATCACGGGGTCGCCCCCCGTGTCGAGCGCGGCGGCGCGGTCGTCGATCGCGCTCGCGCAACGATCGATCCGCGACGCTCGCTCCTCGCTCGAGGCTGCGAGACGGCCGGACGAGCCGGCCGCGCCGGACGAGCCGGCCGCGCCGAGGGCCGTGCTCGGCGGCGAGGTACGCGTGGTCGAGCCGTCACGCTCGTGGCAGCTGACGCGCGGGGGCCAGGGCGTATGGGCGGGCCAGAGTGCCGTGCTCGCCACGCTCCTGGGACAGGTGCTCGCGGCCGTCGCGTGCGTCATCGCGCTGCTCGCGTACATGCATCTCGGGCCGAACACGGCGTTCGCGATCGTGGGAGTGCTGGCGATCGCCGGGGCGGTTGCGGCCTGGCGGCGCGTGCCCCTGGCGCTGTGGTGGATGCTCGGTCTGGTGCTCGGCGCGGCCGTCGGGCGTTGGTCCTGACGTGGACCACATCATCGAGGTGCTCGTCGGCGCGGACGGGGTTGCGGCCCGGGGCGCGGAGTTCGTTGCGGAGCAGGCGCGCGCGGCGGTCGCGGCGCGCGGCCGGTTCACCTTCGCGGTGAGCGGCGGGCACACGCCGTGGGCCATGTTCGCCCACCTGACGGCCGGCGACGTTCCGTGGGAGCGCACGACCCTCTTCCAGGTCGATGAACGCGTCGCGCCGGACGGCGACCCCGACCGGAACCTGACACATCTGCTCGCGAGCTTGGGTTCGACGGTGACCGACGTCCGGGCCATGCCGGTGACGGCCGCCGACCTCGACGCGAGCGCGGCCGAGTACGCGTCGGCGCTGCCCGAGGCGTTCGATCTCGTGCACCTCGGTCTCGGTCCCGACGGTCACACCGCGTCGCTGGTTCCCGGCGATCCGGTGCTCGACGTGCGCGACCGTCTCGTCGCGCTCACGCAGCCGTATCAGGATCGCCGGCGCATGACGTTCACGTACCCGGCTCTCGCGCGCGCCCGGCAACTCATCTGGCTCGTCACGGGTGCCGACAAGCGCGCGCCGTTGACCCGGCTGCTCGCGCACGACGCGACGATTCCCGCCGGTCGGGTGGAAGCGGCGCGCTCGCTGGTGCTCGCCGACGCGTCCGCGGCGTGAGCCCCGGTCCGGCGGAAGCACGCACGCGTGCTCGCCGCCGGACCTGTGCCCCGATCAACTGAAGTGCAGGTTGACGTCGTCGGCGCGCTCCGCGTTCGGGTCGGCGGAGAGCTCACCCACCGACAGGAAGCAGCGCGTCGTCGCTTCCATGCAGTTGTGGTTGTTCGAGCCGATGCCGGTGGTCTTCACCTTGATGACCCCCGTCCCCGTGCCGTTGGCTCCGACGTTGATGACGACGATCCCGCCCAGGTCGCAGTCCTCGGCGCCGACGTTGGCATTGCCCTTCTGGGCGCATTCGTTGATGCCCAGCTTCTTGCCGGCGGTGAAGTTCGACGCGGTGACGGTCACGGCGCTACCGGCCTTCAATCCGGTGGTCGGCGTGGCCGTGGCCTTGTACTTGCTCGGCGCCGCCGTCGTCGACGTCTCCCCACCCGCGCTCGTCGTCGCCGGCGAGGTCGCCGCGGTCGTGTTCGTGCCCGTCGACGACTTGCTGCTGCTCGAGCAGCCCGCCACCGCGAGCAGACCGGTGATGCCCAAGGCAGCACCGATTCGCCAGGAAACTCTCATGTGATTTCTCCCCCTTGTTGTTGCTCGACGCCCGTGGATCGGGCGTTCGATGATTGTCCCCTCGTCGCGTGTGCCGCCCCGAGCGACGCGAGGGGTGCGCCGCCGAGTGTCGGCCCTCCGGTGTGCAGATGGCAGGCGACGGTCGTCGCCGCTGCTCCCGTGGATGTCGTGTACGGCGGTGGGTCGACCGTGCGGCAGATGTCCATCACATACGGACATCGTGTATGAAAGCGGCACCCGCTGGGTGGATGCATCGGGCTCGGGATGTCGCCCTGCAGCACGATGCGCCGGCGCTCGCGCTGAACGTCGGGCTCGGGGATCGGTATCGCGCTCAGCAACGCCTCCGTATACGGATGGCGGGGCCGCGTGTAGACCTCCTCCGCGTCTCCGGTCTCGACGATGCGACCCAGGTACATGACCGCGATGCGATGACTCAGATGACGCACGACCGACAGGTCGTGCGCGATGAACAAGAACGCGAGCCCGAGGTCGTTCTGCAGGTCGGTGAGCAGGTTGATCACCTGCGACTGCGTCGAGACGTCGAGGGAGCTGATCGCCTCGTCGCAGATGACGAGCCTCGGGTTGAGGGCGAGGGCGCGGGCGATCGCGATCCGCTGCCGCTGACCTCCCGAGAACTCGTGCGGGTAGCGGCGAATCATCGACTTGTCGAGACCGACGCGATCGAGCAGCTCGATCACGCGTTGGTCACGGTCGGCTCGGCTCAGCCCCTCGTGGACCTCGAGCGGCTCCCCGACGGACTCCGCGATCGTCGCGCGTGGATCGAGCGACGAGTACGGGTCCTGGAACACGATCTGCATGTCGCGCCGGGCTCCGCGCAGCTCCTTCGACTGGATCGCCGTGATCGTCCGGCCGTTGACGTGCACCACGCCCGCGGTCGGCTCGATGAGACGCAGCACGAGCCGGGCGACCGTCGACTTGCCCGATCCGCTCTCGCCGACGAGGCCGAGCGTCTCGCCTTGTGCGAGATCGAAGTCGACGCCGTCGACGGCGCGCACCTCGCCGACGGTGCGCCGCAGCACCGAGCTCTGCACGGGGAAGTACTTCGTGAGCCCCCTGACCTCGAGGAGCGGCGCGCGCTCGACCGCCGCGACCGGTGCGGGCACGGGCCGCGCGATCGTTTCGCTCCATCGTGATCCCGCGAGCGACAGGCCGGGCTGACGGACACAGCGCGCCCGGACGTCGGGCGGAGCGACGATGCGCAGCTCCACCGGAGCGGCGCTGCACTCGGCGACCGCGTGTTCGCACCGCGGCGCGAAGCGGCAGCCCGCGGGGAACTCGTCGGGATTGGGGACGCGGCCGGGAATCACGCGGAGGGGCGCGCCCGGGAGTACGACCTGGGGCATCGAGTCGAGCAGCCCTTCGGTGTACGGGTGCTGCGGGCGGCCGAAGACGCCGCGGAGATCGGATTCCTCGACGATCTGACCGGCGTACATCACGACGACGCG
>DATMUX010000772.1:0-3615 GCA_035563695.1 Acidimicrobiia bacterium | reverse complement strand
TCCTCCGGCATGCACTCGGTATGGACGACGATCGCGCCCACCTGTTCGCTTTACTGCAAGCGCCGGCGCACCTGCTACCGCGCTCGCTGCTGCTGTGCGAGTGCGACGATCGTAAGGGGGAGGCGTTGCGCGCCGATGCGGCTCACGCCTTCCCGGGCGTGCACGTCGACGTGCGGATGGATCTGGCAGGCCTCGACCGGGTCCTCCGCGTCGACGTGTAGCGGCGCGCATTGGAACGCCCGATCACGCTCGCGATCGCGGGCGACGTCATGCTCGGCCGGATGGTGAACGAGACCATCGCAAAAAGGGGGTTCGCCTACCCCTGGGGCGACGTAGTCCGCACCGCCCGCACCCGAGCCGACCTGTTCCTCATCAACCTAGAATGCGCCCTCACCGCGAGCAACGGTCGCTGGTTCGACGGCCGCGAGAAGGAGTTCTACTTTCGCGCAGAACCGTCGGTCGTCGAGACCCTCCGACTCGGCCGCGTCGACTTCGTCTCGCTCGCCAACAACCACGCCGGCGATTACGGCCACGCAGGGCTTCTGGAGACGGTGCGCGTGCTCGACGAAGCCGGCATCGCTCACGCCGGCGCCGGAGCCACGCGCGAGGCCGCCGCGGCGCCCGCGTACGTGGCCGTCTGCGGCGCGCGCGTCGGCGTGGTCGCGTTCGCCGATTACCCGCGAGAGTGGGCAGCGACGGACGCCTCGCCCGGCATCAACCTGACGGAGGTGCGGGGGCTGCCTCCCAACGTGGGCGACGCCATCGCTGAGGCGCGGCGGCGCGCGGACGTCGTCATCTTCTCGATCCACTGGGGACCGAACATGCGCCCCCGCCCGACCAGCTCATTCCGCGACTTCGCGCAACACGTCATCGACGCCGGAGCGGACGTCTTCTGGGGGCACAGCGCGCACATTGTGCAGGGCATCGAGTTCCGGCGGCGCGGCGTCATCCTGTACGACACCGGCGACCTCGTCGACGACTACATGGTCGACGCGACGTCGCGAAACGACCTCTCTGCGCTCTTTTTCGTGCGCATCGGCCCGGCGGGCGTGACGCAGGTCGAGTTGCTGCCGGTTCAAATCGACAACATGCAGGTGAACGTGGCGCACGGTGCTGCTCGCGAGTGGTTCGTAGACCGCGTCACGATGCTCTGCAACGAAATGGGCAGCGAGACAACCCCCGGACGAACACGCGACACGCTCGCAGTGACGTCGGCGGCCCAATCGCAGTATTGACGAGGTGTGCCGCAGGGATCACGCTGCAGTTGGGTGCGAACCGCGGCCGATCGCTGGGATTCGAGTGGCGACATCGTCCGGTGAACCGATCCACTGTCGCGCCGCGACGATTCGCAGTATCGGCACCTACGGCGCCGAGCACGCGCCGACAGGAGTCAGGTCATGAACGATGCATTCACGTCGGAGGAGCGCGACGTCGTCGTGCGGATCCCCGCCAACGATGTTCTACTTGCCGGTAACCTCAACATTCCTCCGGAAGCGCGAGGCCTCGTCCTGTTCGCGCACGGCAGCGGCAGTAGCCGCCACAGCCCACGGAACCGTTACGTCGCCAGCGAGCTGCGCGAGGGCGCGCTGGGCACACTGCTGATCGATCTCCTGACCGCCGAGGAGGAAGAAGCCGACCTACTGACGGGACAACTGCGCTTCGACATCGAGTTGCTCTCCACACGCCTCGTCGCCGCGACCGACTGGCTCGTCGGCCATCCCGATACTCGAGATCTGAAGATCGGTTACTTCGGTGCAAGCACGGGCGCCGCCGCCGCGCTCGTCGCCGCCGCGGCCAGACCGGATGCCGTCGGTGCCGTAGTATCGCGGGGCGGACGGCCAGACCTCGCGCGCTCTTCGCTCGCCCAGGTCCAGGCGCCGACGCTGCTCATCGTCGGCGGCGACGACGTACCCGTCATCGCCATGAACCGCGAGGCCATGGCCGCGCTTCGCGTCGAGAAGAAGCTGGAGATCGTCCCCGGCGCGACGCATCTCTTCGAGGAGCCCGGCACGCTCGAACATGTTGCCCGCTCGGCTCGCCGATGGTTCGAGGATCATCTGGCGCGCGGCGTGGCGCCAAGCGGCCAGCGGTCACGGGCGTGAATCGGCCCGGTACCGCAGCCTTGAACGACAGGAGGAACTGACATGGTCGCGGCCGCCGAAACGCGCGTGATCGCCGCGCTCAAGCACGCACAGGCGAACTCCATCGCGCTGTACCTGAATGCAAAGCGCTGCCACTGGTTCACTTACGGACCGTTGTTTCGTGACCTCCATCTGTTCTTCGACGAGCTGGCGAGCGACGCCATCACCGAGATCGATCAGCTCGCCGAACGGCTCCGCATGCTCGGCGGCGAACCGATCTCGACGCCGCGCGAGATCGAGTCCTGGGCGACCGTCACCGTCGCCGACGGCAAGCCCGGTCCCCGTTTCATGCTCGAGCAATCGCTGGCCAACGAGCGGAAGGTGGTGGCGGAGCTGCGCGACGCCGCGCGGCTCGCCGACGACGAGCTCGATCCCGGGACGAATGACCTGCTTACCACGCTCGTGCAGGTGCACGAGAAGCACGCCTGGTTCATCGGCGAGCTCTTGCGCAGGGACGATGGGCTCGTGACGTAGAGGTTCAGAATGGTCCTTCTTCGCGGCGACTACCTGTTCAACGATCGCGCCGAAGCGGGCCGCCGGCTTGCGGGCGCGCTCGAACCGTACCGCGCGCGAAGCCCGCTGATCCTCGCCATCCCGCGCGGCGGCGCCCCGGTTGCCGCTGAAGTGGCGAAACTGCTCGATACCGAGTTTGACGTCGTCGTCGCACACAAGCTCGGTGCGCCAGGCTCGCGCGAACTGGCGATCGGCGCCGTCACCGCGAACGGCGGTCTCTACCTCAACAACGACATCATCCGTGAGCTCGGCGTTTCGCCCGAGTACGTCGAGGCGGAGACCGCCGCGCAGCGCGCTGAAGCCGCGCGACGAGAGACGCTCTTCCGCGACGGGCATACTGCACCGATCATCGCCGGGCGTGTCGTCATCGTGGTGGATGACGGGCTTGCGACCGGTGCGACGATGCGGGCTGCGGTCCGATCGGTGCGGCGAGGTGCTCCGGCCGTGCTCGTTGCGGCGATCCCGGTGGGAGCCCGAGAGTCCTGTTCGCAGCTGCGAGGCGACGTGGACGCGCTCGTGTGTCTCCACGAGCCAGAAGACTTCTGGGCGGTAGGGTTTTACTACCGGCACTTCGAACCGACCGCGGATGAGCAGGTGCGGGATCTGTTGCGCGAGGCGCGGCGGCGCATCCTGACCGCCCGGCCGGCCGTCTAGCGGGCCACGATGGAGGTCCAGCTACTGGCCGGCAGCGCGCACCCCGCCCTCGCCGCAGCGACGGCCGAGGCGCTCGGTGTGCCACTCAGCTCCTGCGAGACGGATCGATTCCCGGACGACGAGAGCCACGTGCAGCTCTGCGAGAGTGCCCGCGGACGCGACGTCTTCATCCTCCAGCCGACTTCGCCGCCTGCCGATCGCCACCTGTTCGAGCTTCTCCTTATGGCGGACGCGGCACGCCGAGCGGGGGCCGCCCGCGTTACCGCGCTCGTGCCATACCTCGGCTATGCGCGCCAGGATCGGCGTT
>DATMUX010000771.1:0-4147 GCA_035563695.1 Acidimicrobiia bacterium | reverse complement strand
ACCTCGACCGGAGGCGGCTACGTCTACTGGAGCCACGGGCAGTACGACGTCGCGAACACACCGCGGGGCTTGTTCCACATCTATCGCCAGGTCGACGGTCTCGTCGTCAACTCGCTGGGTGAGCTCTGGCGACCCAAGTTCTTCAACGACGGCTTCGCCATCCACGGCGACACGTACGTCCCGCCCGTTCCGGTGTCGCACGGGTGTGTGCGCGTGAGCAACGAGGCCATCGATTGGATCTGGGCGAACAACGTCATGCCGCTCGGTACGCCGGTCTGGGTGTACTGACCTCCGCTACGGGACGCCGGGCCAGAGCTCTTCGGGTTCGCGGCCCTTGGTCTCGGGGAACAGCCAGAACAGCAACGCCGCGCCGGTCGGCGGCAGGAAGGTCATGAGGGCCGCGAGGCTGAAGTGGTTGCTCACGTCGACGAGCGCGCCGAACACGAGGAGCCCGGTGACCGCGCCGAGGATGCCGGCGGTGGTCTGCCAGCCGGCGACCGACGCGCGCACCGAGGTGGGGAACAGCTCGTTCGCGAGCGAGCCCGCGGCGGGCGCGAAGACAGCTCCGCACAGAATGCCGAGGACATATCCGGTGACGAGAGCGAGCCGCGCCGCGCTGTACGCAGCGACACCGCACAACGCGATCGCCACCATCGCGACCGCGGCCGTGGGGCGACGGCCCCAATGATCGGCGAGCCACTGGCCGATGAGCAGGCCGACCAGACCGAGCACCCCGGCCATGACGACCATCGCCGCGGTCGCGACGCCCGAGAGTCGTACGACGTTCTGCGCGTACAGGAACAAGAAGCTGTTCGCCGGACCGGTGATGATCGACACCGCGAACGCGAGCGCGGCGACGATGGCGAGACGGCGACGAAACGGAGGTGCGACCGCGCCGAGCACCGGGAGCCCGTGCTCGGGTTCGGCCGCGACGATGGCGAACCGGTCGGGCTCGACGAGCCTGTGACTCACGAACGGCAGGAACGCCATCGGGACCAACGCGAGTGCGAACGTGCCACGGAACCCGAGCGTCGAGGCGGCCAGGCTGTGCACGATCGCGGTGATGCCCGCGCCGAGGCTGTAGCCGCCGGCGATGAGCGCCACCGCCTTGGCCCGGTCCGACGTCGCGGTGAGCTCGGCGGCGACGACCTGTGCGATCGCGGCCGTGGCGCTCAGGAACGGGCGGCCGAGAGCGAAGATGGCGACGAACCACCAGTACCCCGGGCTCGCCGCGGCCGAGACGGTGAGCGCGAGCCCGATCGCGCAGTTCACGAGCACGGTCGGCCGGCGCCCGAAACGATCGGCGAGCCCGGCGAGGGGCAGCGCCGCGAGCGATGCCAGGCGCAGCACGGTCAGACCGAGCCCGAGCTGGGTTCCCGACAGGCCGGCCTGCTCGGACACGGTCGTGCCGCCGGTCGCGTGGCCGAACGTCTTGGCCACATCGCCGAGCGCGGCAACCGCACCGAACTGACCGAAGCCCGCCGCGACCGCGAGCAGCGCCGCGCTCAGGACGGCAGGGCTCAGCCATCGCAACAGCCGGAGCTGCGCGAGCCCGGCCGGCTCCGGCGTCATGCGCTTCCGGCCGCGCCGCGTAGGTTCGACGGGCCGGCACAGGCGCGCGCCCGGCTGTGATCACCGCGGCGCCGCCCGGCCCAGAACGGCATGTCCAGGAGCGTGAAGAGCACGACGCCGACGAGCGCGGCGGTCGCGATGTACCACGGCCACGGTCCGAGCAGGCGCAAGATGGTCCAGTTGTCGGGCGGGCTGCGCAAGAACATGTAGTCGGCGCCGGTGACGGCGTCGACGAAGCCGACGAACGCGGTGTACCCGGCGCTGATCGCCAGCACGCGGGGGACCGCACCGGCGCGGGGGTAGTTGCGCATGCCGACGACGAGGAACATCGCGGCGACGACGATCGTGGTGTGCCCCACGACGTACTCGAAGAAGACCAGGTGCGGAAACGACACCGTGAGATCGGGTGTGAGCACCCCTTGCAGCGTGCCCGCCATGCCCCAGAACCACGTGAGCTCCATCAGCACCGGGATGCGCGTCCAGCACGCGGCAATCGTGACGAGCACCGCCATGTTGCAAAGTGCGAGCGGGAGCGATGATCCCGCCGACCACGTTCCTTGCCGGATCAGCTCGACGGTGTAGCTGACGGCCGTCAGAGCGAGGACGGCGCCGATGAGATCCGCGGCCACGGTGGTCCACGGCCCGGGATGCCTCCTCGCCGCGATGCACAACGTCGCACAGGTTGCCGTCGCAATCGCGACGGATGCGTAATACGCCGGGGGAGAGACGACCGCGATCATTCGGGCCGTCCGAACACCTGGATCGCGGTCACGAGGAACACGACCGCGAACGCGCCGACGATCGCGATCTCGCCGGCGAGCGGAAGCGTGTGACCGAACAGCTCGATACCAGTCGGGAAGCGCTGACGGGCCGCGGGCGGCATCTGCTGCGCCGCGAACACGACCCGCCGGATCGGATCGATGGCGTACGTCAGTGGGTTGATCCGCGTCAGGGCCGAGAGCCACGGTGGCAGCCCGCGCAGGGGGAACATCGCGCCCGAGAGGAACAGCATCGGCAGCAAGAGGAGCTGCATGACGACCTGGAAGCTCTCCATCTTCGAGATCCGGCTCGCGACGAACACGCCGAAGGCGGTGAGCGCCACCGCCATCAGCAGCTCGAGCGCGACGACCTGCACGACGAGGATCGGCGTGAGGTGGACGCCGATCAGTGGCGCCAGGAGCAACATCATCGAGCCCTGCATGGTCGCGATCGTCGCGCCACCTGCGGTCTTGCCGATGACGAGCGCGGCGCGGCTGACCGGGGCGATGAGCATCTCGCGCATGAAGCCGAACTCACGGTCCCAGACGATCGACATCGCCGCGAAGATCGCCGTGGACACGACGCTCATCGCGACGATGCCCGGGAACATGAACTTCTTGAAGTCGAACCCCGCGGTCGTGCCGACGAGCGACGACATGCCGTAACCGAGCACGAACAAGAACAGCAACGGTTGGACGATGCCGGTCAGGATGCGAGCCCGCGTGCGCGTGAACCGGATGAGCTCTCGCCGCCACACCATCGCGACCGTCCGGATCTCGTCCGCCCACACGGTGTCGGCCGCCTGCGCGAGGGACTGGGCGCGGACCGAGGTCGTCATAGCGCGCTCACCGGTGGCGGGCTCTCCAGGCCCGTTGCATCGTCGTACCGCCCTGACCGGCTTGCTCGCGGATCTCCCGCCCGGTGTACGAGAGGAACACGTCGTCGAGGGTCGGCTGGTGCACGTGCACGTGGCGCACCGGCGTCGGCGCAACAGCCTCGATCAGCGGGGCCACCGCCCCCTCGCCGTCGGCGATGCTGACCGTCATGCCGGTCTCCGTCGGGCGGACGTCGTAGCCGGCGCGCGCCAGCGCCGCGAGCGCGGCCTTGTCATTTGCCGTTTGCAGCTCGACGCGGTCCGCGCCGATGCGCGCTTTGAGGTTGGCCGGCGTGTCGAGGGCGACGATGTGGCCATAGTCGATGATCGCGATGCGGTTCGCGTACTCGGCTTCGTCCATGTAGTGGGTCGTGAGGAACACGGTAACGCCCTCCTCGTCGCGCATCCGCAGCACGTCCTCCCACATCAGCGCGCGGGTCTGGGGGTCGAGCCCGATCGTCGGTTCGTCGAGGAAGAGCACCTCGGGCGTGTGCAGCAGCGCGCGGGCGATCTCGAGCCGGCGGGCCATGCCGCCCGAGAAGGTGGAGACGAGATCGTCACCGCGGCCCTGCAGACCCACGAGCAGCAGGACGTGTTCGATCCGTGCGTCCACCTCACGGCGGGGTACGCGGTACAGCACCGCGTGGAAGCGCAGGTTCTCGTTGGCGGTGAGTTGCTCGTCGAGTGTCTGCTCCTGGAACACCAGGCCGATGTGTCGACGCACGGCCTTCGGGCGATCCGCAACGTCGAAGCCCGCGACGCGCGCGTGACCGGAAGTAGGGCGCGCCAGCGTGCACAACATGTTGATCGTCGTCGATTTGCCGGCGCCGTTCGGACCGATGTACCCGACCAGCTCGCCGGGCTCGAGCGACATCGTCACGCCGGTGACGGCGACCTTGTCCACGTAGTCGCGGGAAAAGAGCGTCCGCAGGGTCCCGCCGA
>DATMUX010000770.1:0-12798 GCA_035563695.1 Acidimicrobiia bacterium | reverse complement strand
GGCGAGACGGATCCGCACCTGCAGACGATCTTCGAGTCGCAGGGCGCGGCGCGCGTCGTCCGCCGCGACGCCGACTTCGGCGTCAAGCGCAACGTGTTGTCGGTCGGCGGCCGCCTTCTCGACCTGTACACCCCGCGGGGCGAGTATCCCGACGTGTTCCTGGCGTTGCACGGCGCGCACCAGGCCGACAACGCCGCGATTGCGCTCGGGGCCGCCGAGGAGTTCGTGGAGTCGGCGCTGCCGTTCGACGTCGTGGCGGAGGCGCTCGGCCGGGTCGAGTCGCCCGGCCGGCTCGAGGTGGTCGGCCGCCACCCGCTCGTGCTGCTCGACGGTGCGCACAACGTCGCGGGCGCGCACGCGCTGCGCGCGGCCCTGGCCGAGGAGTTCGACGCCGGCGCGCGCACCCTCGTCGTCGGGTTGCTGACCGAGAAGGAACCGCACGAGATGCTCACCGCGCTCGGGGTCGGCGAGATGGACGACGCCGCGGCCCGGCTGATCTGCTGCCGGCCGCCGAGCCCGCGCGGGCTCCCGGCCTCACTGGTCGCGCGGGCCGCCGTCGACCTCGGCCTCGACGAGGAGCGCATCGAGGTGGTCGACGCCGTGCCCGACGCGGTCGGCGCGGCCCTGCTCGCGACTCCGCCGGACGGCCAGATCGTGATCACGGGTTCGCTCTACGTCGTCGGCGCCGCCCGAGCGATCCTCGTCAAGCCCTGACCTTGCGTGGCCGACCCACCTCCGCGGTGGTTTGGTCACGCAAGTTGGCGGGCGGGTGGGCGGGGTTTAGAGTGCCCCCCTCATGACCGGCGATCGCACCCTCGTGTTGTGCAAACCCGACTGCGTCGAGCGCGGCCTGGTGGGCGAGGTCGTCGGCCGGCTGGAGCGCAAGGGCCTGAAGATCGTCGCCCTCGAGCAGCGCCACCTCGACGACGCGACCGCGAAGCGTCACTATGCCGAGCACGACGGCAAACCGTTCTTCGGCGATCTTGTGAGCTTCATCACGCGAAGTCCGCTGGTCGCGCTGGTCGTCGAGGGCCCCGACGCCTGGAAGGTCGTGCGGACGCTCATGGGTGCGACGAACCCACGCGAGGCGGCACCGGGCACGATCCGTGGTGATCTCGCGATCGAGCTGACCGAGAATCTCGTGCACGGGAGCGACGGTCCGGAGTCGGCCGCGCGCGAGGTCGCCCTGTTCTTCCCCGACCTGCCGGCGTAGCCCGATGAGCAAAGGGGGCGGGTGGAATTCGGTGGGCGCGACTCCTAGCCTGGGCCCGTTGCGCCGGCGGAAGATGACCTCGGTGAGCGAACCCTTTTACGCAGGATTGTTGGGCCGCGACATGGCGGTCGATCTCGGAACCGCGAACACCCTCGTCTACGTGCGCGGGCGCGGTGTCGTGCTCGACGAGCCGTCCGTCGTCGCGGTGAATGCCCGCGACGGACGGCCGCTCGCCGTCGGGATCGAAGCCAAGAAGATGATCGGGCGCACGCCCGAGCACATCAAGGCGATCCGCCCCCTGAAGGACGGCGTGATCGCCGACTTCGACATCTGCGAGAAGATGCTGCGCTACTTCATCCAGCGCGTGCATCCCCGCAAGTGGGCGAAGCCGCGCATGGTGATCTGCGTGCCCTCCGGGATCACTGGCGTGGAGCAGCGCGCGGTGCAGGAAGCCGCGCAGCAGGCGGGAGCGCGCAAGGAGGCCTACATCATCGAGGAACCGATGGCGGCCGCGATCGGTGCGGGGCTCCCCGTGCACGAGCCCGCCGGGAACATGATCGTCGACATCGGCGGCGGCACCACCGAAGTCGCGGTGATCTCGCTCGGCGGCATCGTCGCGAGCGAGTCGATTCGCATCGCGGGCGACGAGCTCGACGAGGCGATCATCAACTTCGTGAAGAAGGAGTACTCGCTCGCGCTCGGCGAGCGGACCGCCGAAGAGATCAAGATCGCGCTCGGCAGCGCGTACCCGCTGCAGGAGGAGTTGTACGCGGAAGTGCGCGGCCGCGATCTCGTCACCGGGCTCCCCAAGACGATCGTCGTGTCGACCGAGGAGATTCGGGACGCAATCGAAGAGCCCGTCGCGGCGATCGTCGACACCGTGAAGGTGACGCTCGACAAGACGCCACCCGAGCTCGCGGCCGACATCATGTCGAAGGGCATCGTCGTGACCGGTGGAGGCGCGATGCTGCACGGCCTGCGCGAGCGCCTGTCGACGGAGACGGGCATGCCGATCGTGATCGCAGACAACCCTCTCTTCTCGGTGGTGCACGGCTCGGGGCAGTGCCTCGAGAACTTCGACGTGCTGAAGCACGTCCTGATCTCGTCCGCGCAGCAGTAGCCGGGAAGCACCAATTCGATGGTCGCCGCTCGACGCGCGAGCCGACGCAGATCGGTGCTGATCGTGATCGTCCTCACGACGGTCACGCTGATTACGCTCGACACGCGCAACGGCCGGTCGGGCCCGATCGGGGCGATCGGGCGGGCCGCGCACACGGTCGTCGGGCCCGTCCAGGGGCTCGTCGACGACGTCGCCGGCCCGGTCAGCGACTGGTGGCACGGCGTCACCGACGCCGGCCATCTGAAGTCCGACAACCGCCGGTTGCGTCAGCAGGTCGCCGCGCTGCAGGGCAAGGAACGACAGGCCGATCTGGCGATCCAGGACGACGCCGTGCTGAAGAAGTACCTCGCGTTGCAGAACTCGTTGCTCGCCAAGAGCGCGACCGCGCAGATCGTGGGGCGTGATCCGGGCAACTTCGACCCGACGTTGACGATCGACAAGGGAACCGAGTCCGGGATCGCGGTCGACATGGCGGTGATCTCACCCGAAGGGCTCGTCGGCCGGGTCATCGAGGTCTGGCGCGGCGGCGCGAAGGTGCGCGTGCTCACCGACCCGACCTTCGCGGTGGGCGTGCAGACGCCCGGTCATCCGGGCGCGCCGGCCACGACCGGTGCGGCGTCCGGACAGGTCGGATCGCACGACCTCATCGTGCAGTTCGATCAAGGGACGAAGGTCGCGGTGAACGACGTCATCGTGACGTCACCGATGTCGACGTTGTTCCCGCCGGGGATCCCGGTCGGTTCCGTCGCGACCGTGACCGAGCAGCCGGGTGGAACGGGGATCGTCGCGACGGTGCACCCCTTCGTCGACATCGGAGGATTGCAGTACGTCACGGTGCTCGAGTGGGTGCCCGGCCAGGGGCCGGCGTTCGCCACGACGACGACGACCAGCACTACCACCTCGACGCTACCGGGGAGCACGACTTCGACGACTCGAGCGGGGCACTGATGCGTGCGGTGAGGCTCGGAGCGCTCGTCGCCGTCTTCGTCGTCGCGCAGGTCGCGGTGTTCCCGCACCTGCGACTGTTCGGCGTCGTTCCCGACCTCGGCCTGTTGCTCGCGCTGGCCGTGGGTTACTACGACGGGCCCGAGGCGGGCGCGCTGGTCGGCTTCGCCGCGGGCCTGGGCTACGACTTGTTCCTCGAGACGCCGCTCGGGCTCAACGCGCTCGCGTACGCACTCGTCGGGTACGCGATCGGCGTCCTCAAAGCCGGGTTGCTGCGCACACCGCCGTGGCTTCCGTCGTTCCTCGGCGCCGTCGCGGGGCTCGCGGGCGGTCTCGTGTTCATCGGCGTCGCGTACCTCGCCGGCGTCGACAGCGTGAAGGGCGCGCACGCGGTGGTCACGGTGTCGTTGGCCGCCGCGTACGACGCGCTGCTCGCGCCGTTCGTGTTCTACCTGGTCGCACGGGTGTCGGGCGGGCGCGAGCGCGTGCGCGACGCCTGGTCGACCCAGTGACCGGACCCGACCCTGCCGGACCCGGGTCGGCCCACTAGCGTGCAACCCGGCTCGACGAGCCCTTCCTGTGCATGAGCGACAACAGCCGCGTCCGTGTGAGCATCGTCGGCGTCGTGATCGTCGCCTTGTTCGGATCTCTTCTCGCGCGTCTGTGGTTCCTCCAGATGGGTCCCGAGCGCGCCCTCGGTGCCGAGGCGATCAACCTCAGCACGCGCACGATCCAGACGGAATCGCCCCGCGGCCGCATTCTCGACCGGTACGGCAACGTGCTTGCTCAGGACCGTGCCGCGTGGGCCGTCACCGTCGACCGGAACCTCGGGACGAAGACGCACGCCCGGGTGATGGGTCAGCTCTCGGAGCTGCTGGGCATCCCGCTCAAGTCCTTGCAGGCCGCGTACGACAGTCAGCGCCAATCGCCGCTCCAGCCCGCGGTGGTCGCGCTCGACGTCTCCCTCGACAAGCGCCTCGCGGTGCTCGAGCACCAGGACGAGTATCCGGGCGTGCACGTCGCGGAGCTCACCGTCCGCACCTACCCGACGGGCGATCGCCTCGGCGATCCGAACCTCGCGGCGCAGGTGCTCGGCTACGTCGGCGAGATCGGCGCCGACCAGCTCAAGCGACTCGGGAAGCTCGGCTACCAGGCGGGCGATCTCATCGGTCGCGACGGCATCGAGTCCGCGTACGAGTCCGAGCTGCGCGGACGCCCGGAGCAAGTCACGGTCGACGTCGATCCAACGGGCAAGCAGATCGGGCCGCCGGTCAAGGTCGATCCCGGCAGCGTCGGTCACGACGTGGTGCTGACGATCGACGCGCGCCTCCAGCTCGCGGCCGAACGCGCGCTTGCGGGCGGCATCTTGGCCGCGCGGACGCAGAAGGACCAGTCGGTCACCGATCACTACGCGACGTTGAAAGCGCCCGCGGGCGCCGTCGTCGTGCTCGACGTGCACGACGGCTCGGTGCTCGCCATGGCGAGCAGCCCGTCGTTCCCGCCGTCGAGGTGGGTCGGCGGGATCAGCCAGGCCGACTTCAGCGCGCTCAACGACCCCGCGGGCTATTACCCGTTGCTGAACCGCGCGACGGAAGGGCAGTACGCGCCCGGCTCGTCGTTCAAGCTCGTGGCGTCGGTCGCGAGCAGTCAGTACGGGCTGCGGGGCGCGTACGAGCCGTACAACGATACGGGCAGCGTCTTCATCGGCAACCAGTGGTTCTACAACGACAACCACGCCGTGAACCACTCGGTCGACCTCGCGCGCGCGTTGACCGTCTCGAGCGACACGTACTTCTACACGATCGGTAATTCGTTCTGGGGCACGTGGCATGGGGGCGACGCGCAGAACGGGCTGGGCCTGCAGACCGTCGCCCGCGAGTTCGGGTTCGGCTCGCCGACGGGCATCGAGATCGACGAGGCGCGCGGGCGCGTTCCCGATCCCACGTGGAAGCAGTCGTTCGCGAACGCGTCGTACAAGACCGCATTCGACAGGGAACAGAACGGCGCGTGGTACCCGGGCGACGAAGTGCACCTCGCGGTGGGCCAGGGCGACGTGCTGGTCACGCCGCTCCAGCTCGCGAACGCGTACGCGTGCTTCGCCAACGGCGGCACGCTGGAGACGCCACACCTCGGCCTGTCGATCAACGACGGCAAGAAGGTGCTTCGCTTCATCAGCCCGAAGTCGCGCGGCGGGGTGTCGATCCCGGCGGCGGTGCGGGCCCAGATGCTCGCCGGCTTCGAGGGCGCCGTGCAGAACTCGAGCGGCACGGCGTACCCCGCATTCCAAGGTGATCCGCTGGCGCCCAACGTTGCCGGCAAGACCGGTACCGCCCAGGTGAACGGCAAGGGCCCCACGTCGGTGTTCGCCTCGTTCTTCCCGGCCAACAACCCCGAGTACGTGGTGGTTGCCCTTGTCGAACAGGGCGGGTACGGCGCGCAGACGGCCGCACCGATCGCCCGCCAGGTGATCGACGCGATCGCCAACCCCAACAGCACCGGATCCGCCGTGGCGCCGATCAACCTGCCGACATCGGGCAAGGACTGATGGCCACGCTGACCGCACCGGCCGCCGCCCGGCGGCGCGCGACCGTGTCGGGCCTCGTCGCGCACCTCGACGTCCTGGTGCTCGCGCTCCCGGTCGCGATCAGTGCCTTCGGATTGCTGATGATCTACGACGCGTCGCGGATGGAGACCGCGCGGGGTGGCCTGCCTCGCTTCTACTACGTCGAGCGGCAGGGCATCGCGATCGTGATCGGGTTGCTCGCGATGCTGCTCGTCATGGCCGTCGACTACCGGCGTATCCGCGACGCGTGGCCGCTGGTCTACGCGGCCGTCCTCCCGTTGCTCGCCGGGGTGCTCGTCCTCGGTCGCAACCACAAGGGCGCGCAGGCCTGGTTCCAGGTCGGACCGTTCCAGTTCCAACCGTCGGAGGTGGCGAAGGTCGCGCTGGTCGTCGCGATCGCCGGCTATTGCCACCAGCATCGCGGCGAGCTCGACGCATGGCGGCTCGCGGTCGCGCTCGCGCTCGCCGGCGGGGTCATGGCGATCGTGTACGCGCAGCACGACCTCGGCACCATGCTCGTGATCATGGTGTGCGCGGCGGCGGTGCTCGTGATCGCCGGGCTGCGGCCGGTGCACATCCTCGTGCTGCTGCTCCTGGGCGCAACGTTGGTGGGCGCCGCCGTCGTGACGGGCCAGGTGCAGGCGTACCGGCTCGACCGGCTCACGACCTTCGCCGACCAGTCGGCAGCCAACCACATCGCGACGGTCCATCAGACGCCCACGCAGTACAACCTGAAGGCGTCGAAGACGGCGATCGCCTCGGGCGGCTTCACGGGGGCGGGGTTCGGCCGCGGTCTGCAGACCCGCAACGGGTTCGTGCCCGAGCAGCACACCGACTTCATCTTCACGGCCGTGGGCGAGGACCTCGGCTTCGTCGGCGGCGCGACCCTGTTGCTGCTCTACGGCATCCTCGTGTGGCGCCTGTGGCGGATCGCGTTGTTGTCGTCCGACTTCTTCGGGACGCTGCTCGCGATCGGTGTGCTGGCGATGTTCACGATCCAGGTGTTCGAGAACGTCGGCATGACCATGGGGATCATGCCGATCACGGGGATCCCGTTACCGTTCATGTCGTACGGGGGCTCGGCGGTCATCGCTTCGTTCGTCGCCGTCGGTCTCGTGCTGAACGTCCACATGCGCCGGTTCACATGACCCGGCCCCGTTTTGGCGACAACCGGTGTCCGTTTCGTGCATGAATTGGCGCCAAAACGGGCCGTTGGGGCCGGATCGGTCCCCGCCGGGCTAGACTGGCGGCCAGATGTCGAACCTGTGGCCGCGGATCGAACCGCTCTTGGCCCGGGTTGAGAAGCCCGCTCGTTACATCGGCATGGAGAAGGGCAGCCTGGCGCCTGATCATGGCTCCGGCCGGGCCGCGTTTCTCCTGATCTACCCGGACACCTACGAGATCGGGCTGCCCAACCAGGGGCTCCAGATCCTGTACGAGATACTCAACGAGCGCGCCGACGCCGTGGCCGAGCGTGCCTACGCGCCGTGGATCGACATGGAGTCGGCCATGCGCGGCGCCCGGGTGCCGCTGTTCAGCGTCGACACGCACCGGAGCGCCGCCGGCTTCGACGTGCTCGCGTTCAACCTGTCGGCGGAGCTCGTCTTCACGAACGTCCTGAACCTGGTCGATCTCGCGGGTGTGCCCGTCCGCAACGAGGACCGCACATCCGCGCACCCGATCGTCATCGCCGGGGGACACTGCACGTACAACCCGGAGCCACTCGCGGAGTACATCGACGCGTTCGTCATCGGCGACGGCGAAGAAGTGGTCGGCGAGATCGCGGAGGTCGTCGGCGCGTGGAGGCGTGGCGGGAGGGCGTCGCGCGAAGCCGTCCTGCACGATCTCGCGACGATCGCCGGCGTGTACGTGCCGTCGCTCTACGACGTCAGTTACGACGGACCCGCGTTGCAGGCGGTCACTCCCCGCCATCCCGATGCCCCGGCCGTCGTCGATAAGCGCACGGTCGCCGACCTCGCGGAGTGGCCGTACCCGAAGCGACAGCTCGTGCCGCTCATCGAGGTGGTGCACGACCGGTTGAACGTCGAGATCTTCCGGGGCTGCACCCGCGGGTGCCGCTTCTGCCAGGCGGGGATGATCACGCGCCCGGTGCGGGAGCGGCCCGGGGAGCAGGTGCGCACGATGGTGCGCGAAGGCCTTCGGCGCACCGGGTACGACGAGGTGGCACTCACGTCCCTGTCGAGTGCCGACTTCTCGGGCATCGACGGTGTGGTCGCGGGCCTCGTCGCCGATCAGGAGGGAACCGGCGGCGTCAGCGTGTCGCTGCCGAGCTTGCGGGTCGACGCATTCACGGTCGGCATCGCGAGCGAGATCCAAAAGGTTCGCCGCACGGGGCTCACGTTCGCCCCGGAGGCGGGCACCTGGCGCCTGCGCCAGGTGATCAACAAGCTGGTGCTGGAAGACGATCTCTATGCCGCCGTCGAAGCTGCTTACTCGCAGGGCTGGCGTCGCATGAAACTCTACTTCCTCACCGGCCTGCCGACCGAGATGGACGACGACACGCTCGGGATCGCTGATCTCGCGCGCAACGTCGTCGAGCTGGGTCGGAAATACACGAAGCAGGCGAGTTGCACGGTGTCGGTCGGCGGGTTCGTCCCGAAGCCGCATACCCCGTTCCAGTGGTTCGGGCAGAACGGCGTCGACGAGCTGACGCGCAAGATCGCGCTGCTGCGCAACGCGTTGCGAGGCAGCCGCGCGCAGCTCAAGTGGCACGATCCGGCGGCGTCGTTCGTCGAGGGCATCGTGTCGCGCGGCGACCGGCGCATCGGGCGTGTGATCGAGCGCGTCTGGCGCGCGGGGGGCAGCTTTCAGGAGTGGAGCGAGCACTTCGTGCTCGAGCGTTGGCTCGACGCGATGCACGCGGAGGGACTCGATCCTGACTGGTACGTGACCCGGCACCGGACGCGCGACGAGGTACTGCCGTGGTCACACGTCGCGGCGGGCCTGCACCCCGACTTCCTCTGGGGCGACTGGCAGAACGCCCTCGCGGAGCACGGGCTCCCCGATTGCCGCTGGACGCCGTGCTACGACTGTGGCGTGTGCACCGACTACGCCCTCGAGCACGTGGTGGCGTCGCCGAGGCCGCCCGCGGGCGGGTCCCAGGGAACGGGCCAGGAGCTTCCGGTGGTCTTCTCGGGCCTTGCCGGGGTCGCGAGCAGCGAAGGCGACAAAGCATGAAAGGGACCACGGGCGTTCCGGTCCGGCTGCAGTACACGAAGCTGGGCAAGATCCGCTGGATCGGCCACCGCGACGTCGCCCGGGCGCTCGAACGCGCCTTTCGGGTGGCGCAGCTGCCGCTCGCGTTCTCGGAGGGCTTCTCGCCCCGGCCGCGGGTCAGCTTCGGCTTGGCGTTGTCGACCGGCCACGAGAGCGTCGCGGAGTACGTCGACCTCGTGCTGGCGGAGCCGGTCGACCTGGCGGGTGTGGCGGCACAGCTGACCGACGCGCTGCCCGACGGCCTCGCCGTCGTGGGCGCGGCCGAGCTGGTCGACCGGGCGCCCGCGCTTCAGGAGGCCGTGACGAGCGTGGAGTGGCTCGTCTCCGTGGCGGCGCCGGACGGCTCGGCCGTCGACGCCGCCCGGCTGCGGGAACAGGTCGCGGCAACCTTGGCGTTGTCCGAGTTGCCGGTGCAGAAGAAGCGCAAAGGTCGGGAGTTGATCGAGGACATCCGTCCGGTCATCCGTCGGGTCGACGTGCGCGACGACACACCGGTCAACGTCGAGATGGAACTGGCAACACAACCGCGCAGCGCGAAGCCGGGGGAGGTGCTCGCCGCGGTGGGCGGGCTCTCCGAGGTTCGAGCGCGGCGTACCCACCAATGGATCGAGCGCGACGGCGCGCGGCGAGAGCCGCTCGACGCCGACACGCGCCCGCACGTGCTGGAGGCACGTGCGTCATGAGAGAAGGCACAGATGTCAGAGCTGGAACGGCTCCACGACGAGATGGAAACCGAATCGAACGGGGCCGAGAGGCCCGAGACCTCCGGGGCGGCCCCGACCGTCGCTGAGGGGGCGGCCGGCGCGAACGGTCAAACCGAGGGCGGTGCACCCGCCCGCAAGAAGCGCAGGCGGGGCTCCCGGGGAGGCCGGGGACGTAAGAAGCCGGGCTCGGCCGCCACCGCGGCCGCGAACGGTTCCCGAGCGGGCGCGGCCGGCGCGCTCGAGGGGAGCGAGGACTGGACGGGCGAGCGCGCTGATCGGGGGTTGACCGACGACGACATCGCCGAGCAGGCACGCGAGGACGCGGGGCTGACGCGCCCGCCGGCGGCACCCCGGCCCAAGATCGGCGACACCCGGCCGGCTCCGGCCGAGAGGCCCGCGACGGCGGGGGGCGCGGGGCCCGAGGGCGCCCCGAAGAAGCGCAAGCGCCGGCGTGGTGGACGGGGCCGCAACAAGAGTGGCGCCGGAGCAGGTGCAGGGACAGGCGCGGCTGCGCGCCGCCCGGCCCAGTATGTCGACGCGGGTGAGCTCGGCGACGTCGACGTCGACGGCACGTCGTTGCTCGAGTCGCTCGACTCCGAGACGCTCGAGCGCCGCCGCGGCACCCGCCGCAAGGGCCGGCCGGCGGGCCGCTACCTCATGGTCGTGCACCAGCGCCCCGACGGCGTCGCGCACATCGCGGTCCTCGAGGGCCGCCAGCTCGTCGAGCACTACGTGTCGACGCCGACCGACGACATCACGTCGATCGACGGCAACATCTATCTCGGGCGCGTGCAGAACGTGCTGCCGGGCATGGAGGCCGCGTTCATCGACATCGGAACTCCGAAGAACGGAGTGCTGTACCGCGGCGACGTTGCCTACGACCCGTCCGACGTCGAGGGTGGGGAGAAGGGTGAGAAGCCGCGCATCGAACGCGTGTTGCGCAACGGCCAGGCGATCATCGTGCAGGTCACGAAGAACCCGATCGGCCACAAGGGCGCGCGCCTCACGCAGGAGGTCAGCCTCGCCGGGCGCTTCGTCGTGATGGTGCCCGGCCAGCCCCAGACGTACGGCATCTCCAAGCGCCTGCCCGACGACGAGCGCAAGCGGCTGCGGCGTGTGCTCGACCGGCTCCGGCCGTCCGACGCGGGCCTGATCGTGCGCACCGCGGCCGAGGGTGCGACCGAAGACGAGCTCGAACGCGACATGCTCCGGCTCACCGCGCAGTGGCAGCAGATCTCCGACCTCGCCAAGAAGGCCAAGCCCGGCAGCCTGCTCTACAAGGAGCCGCCGCTCGCGATCCGGCTGATCCGTGAGGAGTTCACGAAGGAGTACCGCGGCGTGGTGATCGACCACGCGGGCCTCTACGAGGAGGTGCGGGGCTACATCGAGATGATGGCCCCCGAGCTCGCCGAGCGCGTCGAGTATTACGACCCCGAAGCGGAGCACCTCCCGGTGTTCGAGAAGTTCCACGTGCACGAGCAGTTGCACAAGGCGCTCGATCGCAAGGTGTGGCTGCCCTCGGGCGGCTCGCTGATCATCGAGCGCACCGAGGCGCTGACCGTCATCGACGTGAACACGGGCAAGAACGTCGGCGCGTCGAACCTCGAGGAGACGGTCTACCGCAACAATCTCGAGGCTGCCGAGGCAGTGGCGCGCGAGCTGCGGCTCCGCGACATCGGCGGCATCATCGTCATCGACTTCATCGACATGGAGATCAAGGCGAACCGGGAGGCCGTGGAAGAAGCGCTGCGTAACGCGCTGGCGCGCGACAAGACCAGGACGCAGGTGTTCCCGATCTCGGAGCTCGGTCTCGTCGAGATGACCCGGAAGAGGGTATCCGAAGGCTTGGTCGAGGCGTTCTCGTCGACGTGCCCGCACTGCAACGGCCGCGGCTTCGTGGTCGACGAATCGCTCCTGGAGTAGCGGGGCTCGGGTACAGTCCGCGGCGTGTTCAACACCGGCGCCGAAGTCTCCCGGACCCGGCAGGACGACGCCCAGCGGGCGGCCCGCTTCGTCGAGACGGGTGTCACGAGCGCGCTCGAGAACGCGTCCGTGTTCTCGTTGTGCTCGAAGCGTGAGCTGAAGCTCGTGGCCAAGCTGGCGAAGATGCGTACGTACGCGTCGGGGTCGACGATCATCGTCGAGGGCGACACCGTGCCCGACGCGATGTTCGTCATCCTCGAGGGCCGGGCCGAGGTGCGCCGGGGGAGCCGCCGGATCGCCGAGCTCGGCGCCGGCGACGTCGTCGGCGAGCTCGCGGTGCTGGGCCGGGTACCGCGCAATGCCACGGTGACCGCGGTGGCGCGGTGCGAGACGGCCGTCATCAGCCGGCGCGACGTGTACCGCCTCATCGAGGATGCTCCGGGCTTTTCTCGCAAGCTGCTCGAAGCGCTCGCAAGCCGCGTGCGTGAGCTCGATCGCAGCCTCGTCGGCTGAACGCGAGGCCGCGAGGCGCCGTAGAGGTGCCGCGACCTGCAGTTTGACGCGCCCTAGGCTCAGCCGGGAGCCTTTCCTGCCGATCGTCTTGGGTGCCGACGTGCGTCCGGGCTGCACCGAGGCCCGGGGGTTCCCAGGGGGCAAGCTGTGAGCCGACGCCGACAAGTGACCTGCGTGGTCCTGGCCGGGCTGCTGGCCGCCGGCGTGGCGGCCCTGGTGGATCGCGGCGGCGATACCTGGGTCTTGTGCCTGTTCGGCATGGGTGTCGTCCTCGGCGAGATGTTGGTGTTCCGGCTGTCCGACGGCAGCGCGTTGCCCTTGTCGTACGCCGTGTTCCTGGTGCTCGCGTCGTCGGCCGCGGTCGGGCAGTACGCCGCGGTCGTCGCGGGAGCCGAGCTGATTGCGTTCGCCGTGGTCCGGGTCCGCGATCCGAAGCCGTGGTGGGCCCGTCTCGTACTCCGCGGACTGGTCGCGGCGGCGACGTTCGCGGTGTGCTGGGCCGGGTTCGACCGGCTGCCTGCGCACGAGAAGACGCAACAGGTGCTCGTCGTGCTCGGCGTGGCCGCGCTCGCGCAAGTTG
>DATMUX010000769.1:0-4004 GCA_035563695.1 Acidimicrobiia bacterium | reverse complement strand
TCGTCGAGCGCCGCCCGACAACGGGCGACGGCCGCGTCACCGTGGTGCGACTCACTCGCGACGGGCGGGACGTGTATCGCCGCATCGTGGAGACCCGGACGGCGTACATGAGTGAGGTACTCGCTCAGTGGTCGGCACAGGACCGGGCCACACTCGCGCGACTGGTCGACCGGCTCGTCGACGACCTGAAGACGGTGCGGTTCCGGCCCCGCGCCCGCCGGGGAGCGCGGCCGTGACAAGCGCAGAGCCCCGGCGCATCGACTACGCCGGCAGCGTTCACGACGAACGCGAGATCGAGGCCGTCGTCGCCGTGCTCCGCGCCGGCCCGCAGGCGCTGCGCATCGGCCGGCACGTGCGCGCGTTCGAACAGGGCGTCGCGGATCTGTTCGGCAAGCGCCGGGGCGTGATGTGCAACTCCGGCTCGTCCGCGCTCTATCTCGCGATCGAGCTCCTCGGGCTGGCGCCCGGCGACGAGATCATCACCTCGGCGGTCACGTTCTCGACCGACCTCGCACCGATGGTGCGCGCGGGCTTGATCCCAGTGTTCGTCGACGTCGAACCCGACACCTACAACGTCGACGTCGACGCCATCGAGGCGATGATCGGGCCTCGTACCCGCGCGATCCTCGTCCCGAACCTCATCGGCAACGTCCCCGACTGGGACCGTATCCGCGCGATTGCGGATACCCACGGCCTCCAGGTCGTCGAGGATTCGTGCGACGCGCTCGGCTCGACGCTGCGCGGCACGCCGACGGGGACGCGCTCCGACATCTCGGTGACCTCCTTCGCGCTCTCGCACATCATCACCGCGGCGGGCACGGGCGGCATGGTCTGTCTCGATGACGACGCGCTCGTCGACCGGTGCCTGTTGCTGCGGCGTTGGGGCCGCCGCTCGGAGGTGCAGATCTACGGCTCGCGTAAGGGAGTCGATCGCCGCTTCTTCTCGTCGATCGACGGCGATCTCGAATACGACAACCTGTTCATCTTCGACGAGATCGGCTGGAACTTCGAGCCCTCGGAACTGTCGGCGGCGTTCGGCCTGTGCCAGCTGGAGAAGCTGGACCGGAATCTCGCCGCGCGGAAGCGCAACTTCGCGCGCCTGAGCGAACTGTTCGGGCAGCGACCCGACGTGTTCGAGCTCCCGCGCACGACGGCCGAGGTCGACACGGCCTGGCACATGTTCCCCGTGCTGATCCGCCCCGGATCGGGCGTGCCGCGCGGCGCGTTCCAGGAGCACATGGAGCACAACGGGATCGACACGCGCATGGTGTGGACCGGCAACGCGCTGCGCCAGCCCGCGTTCAAGGGCATCGCGCACCGGGCGCCCGCGTCCGGCTTGCCGAACGCCGATCGCGTGATGGAGCAAGGACTGATCCTGCCGTCGAATCACAGCCTCAGCGACGACGACGTCGACTACATCTGGGCCACGGCCGAAGCGGTCTTGCCGTGAGCGGGCGGTTCGCGGGACGAAACGTGCTCGTCACCGGCGCGAGCCGCGGCATCGGCGCCGCGGCGGCGACACGCTTCGCGGCCGAAGGGGCCGGCGTCGCGATCGTCGCCCGCACCGTCGAACGGCACGATCACCTCGCCGGCAGCCTCACCGAGACCGCCGAGCAGCTCCACGCCTTCGGCGGCCGCGTCGCCGTGATCGCCGCCGACATCGCCGACGAGCAGGCGCGTGCGCGCATCGTCCCCGAGGCGGTCGACGCCCTCGGGGGCCCCATCGATGTCCTGGTCAACAACGCCGCCGCGGCAATGTACGCGCCGCTGCGCGACTTCCCGGTGAAGCGCCGGCGCATCATCTTCGAGGTCAACGTGCACGCGCCGCTCGACCTCGCCCAGGCCGTGCTGCCCGCGATGGTCGAGCGAGGTGAAGGCTGGATCATCAACCTCTCCTCGGGCTCGGCCCGCCCGATCCCGAACTCGACGATGGCCGTGTACGGGGCTTCGAAGGCCGCGCTGAACCGCATCACCCTCGGACTCGCATTCGAGCTCGCGGACACGGGTATCCGCGTGAACACCGTGGAGCCGCGCGCCGCAGTCATGAGCGAGGGCGCGGCCGCGCTCGTCGGCGATACGGTGCGCGCCGACCAGCTCGAGTCCATGGAAGAGATGGTCGAGGCGATCGTGGCGCTCGCCGATTGTCCCGCCGGCCTGACCGGCCGCACGTGCGTCAGCCTCGACGTGATCGACGAATTGCACCTGACCGTCCACGCCCTCGACGGCGCCCCACTGTCCCCAACCGCGAAGTGAGGGGCTCGATGTCCGACGATTGCGTGACGGGAGCGAGAACATGACCGATGCCGCACTGTTCGACCTCACGGGCAAGGTCGCGATCGTCACGGGATCCACCAAGGGCATCGGCCGCGCGATGGCGTCGGGCCTCGCCCGAGCCGGCGCGACCGTCGTCGTCAGCAGCCGCAAGCAGGAGCTGTGCGACAAGGTTGCCGCGGAGATCGCCGCGGAGCACGGCGCGGCCACCCTCGGGCTCTCATGTCATGTCGGCGACTGGGACGCCGTACCCGGGTTCGTCCAGACGGTGTTCGAGCAGTTCGGTCGCATCGACGTACTGGTGAACAACGCGGGCATCACGCCGACGCGACTGACCGTCAGTGAGATCACGCGCGACGTGTGGCAGAAGATCTTCTCCGTGAACCTCGAAGGCCCGTTGCGCATGGCGCAGTGTGTCGCGCCGATCATGCGCGACCACGGCGGCGGGAGCATCGTCAACATCGCGTCGATGGCCGCGTACTCGGGCGGGACCGGAGTCTGTGCGTACGGCGCGTCGAAGGCCGCGCTCGTGAACCTGACGAAGAGCATGTCGCAGGAGTGGGCGCCGTGGAACATCCGCGTGAACGTCCTCTCCCCCGGGCCGTTCCTCAGCGAGATGGTCGAAGGCGCGGAGCGCAACGCACCCGGCTTCAAGGAGATGATCGCCAACGGGACGCTGATGAAGCGCGTCGCCGACCCGTCCGAGATCATCGGTCCGGTGCTGTATCTGGCAAGTGATGCGTCGTCGTTCGTGACGGGCGACGACATCTCGGTCTCGGGAGGAATGCAGAAATGAGATCATCGCGGCTCGTCACGTTCGTGCTCGCCATCGCTCTGGTCGCCGCCGGCTGCGGCAGCCGCAACGCCGCGACGGGCGGCACGTCGACGACGACGGCACCGGCGGTCGCCGGGACTGCGAGCGAGATCGGGATCACCCCGACGGAGATACGGATCGCCGTGCTCGCCGACGTGCAGAACCCCCTGCTTCCCGGCCTCTTCAAGGGCTCGAAGGACGCGATCATCGCGTTCGGGAAGTACATCAACGACAACGGCGGCATCGCCGGCCGCAAGCTGGTCGTCGACTTCATCGACACCGGACTCGATCCCGTGAAGGTGAAGAGCGGCATGCAACAGGCGTGTGCCAACGACTTCGCGATGGTCGGGACCACGATGGCGTTGTTCCAGACCGTCGAGCCGATGGTGAACTGCAAGGACAAGGCCGGAGCCGTCACGGGCGTACCCGACTTCGCGGCGCTCGCGGCCGACCCGAGCCAGCAGGGATCGCCCGTCACCTACTCCGCGCTCCCGCCGGAACGCGACTACAGCGTGACCGACCATCAGGAGTTCCACACCCGCACCGGGCAGTACACCTACTTCAAGGACAAGCTCGGGGTGACCCACGGCTTCTACCTGAACTCCTCCGACTCGCAAACGTCGAAGAACGGGAACGCACCGAGGTTCTACGCCGCGCAGAACATCATCGGCATCAAGGCCGACGGCGGCGGGACTCAGTACGTCTCGGAGTTCGCGACCCAAGCCGACTACGCGCCGTTCGTCCAGACGATGAAGACCGCGGGATCGGAGTTCGCAGAGTCGGGCGCGACGTATCAGGGACTCATCAAGTGGCGCAAAGCGGCTGCGCAACAGGGTCTCAACCCGGTCAAGGCCTGGTCGTGCGTCCTGACCTGTTACGACCCCGGCATGCTCGCGAGCGCATCGGACGTCGAAGGCAC
>DATMUX010000768.1:0-3679 GCA_035563695.1 Acidimicrobiia bacterium | reverse complement strand
TCCGCTGGACGGCCCCGGGGCGAGACCGCCAAGCTTCTTCTCGTGACGAGGCCCGCGCTCGACACCGACGCGCTCCATGCCGCGGCGGACCGCGGCATGCTGGCCGCCGTCTGGGCCGATCAGATGCCCGACGCCCCCGCGATCATCTCCGAGCACGGTGACCGCACCAAGGCGGAGCTCGACGCCAACGCGAACCGCTTGGTGCGGGCGCTGCGGGCCCGAGGCGTGCGCGCACGCGACGGCCTCGCGCTGATGTGCGCGAACCGGCCCGAGTTCGCGGAGACGGTCGCGGCTACACAGCGCGCCGGGCTCCGGCTCACCCCGATCAACTGGCACCTCACCGGCGACGAGGCCGGTTACATCGTCGACGACTGCGAGGCGACCGTGCTCGTTGCCGACGCCCGGTTCGCCGACACCGCGCGCCGCGCCGCGGATCTCGCGCCCGGATTACGCGTGTGCGTCGCCGTCGGCGGTCCGATCGAGGGTTTCGACGCGTGGTCCGACGTGGTCGAGCCCGAGGATGGCGGAGCCCTCGCGGATCCGACCGTCGGCAGCTTGATGTTCTACACGTCGGGCACGACCGGCCGGCCCAAGGGTGTGCGCCGCCGGCCCGTCGCGCGCGACGCGCTCGGAGTCGCACAGCTCACGCGCTACCGCGCCGACGCGCACGTGCATCTGTGCACCGGCCCGCTGTACCACGCGGCGCCGTTCGCGTTTTCGCTCGCGGCGCCGGCCGCGATGGGCACACCCGTGGTGCTGATGGACGGATGGTCGGCGGAGCAGACGCTCGCACTCGTCGACCGGCACGGCATCACGCACTCCCACATGGTGCCGACGATGTTCCACCGCTTACTGTCGCTCCCGGACGGCGTGCGCGCGCGGCACGACGTGTCGTCGCTCGTCTTCATCCTCCACGGCGCGGCACCGTGTCCGGTCGAGGTGAAGCGCGGCATGATCGAGTGGCTCGGCCCGATCCTGTGGGAGTACTACGCGGCGACGGAAGGCGCGGGCACGCTCGTCGGGTCGGACGAGTGGCTGGCGAAGCCCGGAACCGTCGGGCGGGTCGCGCCGCCCGATCACGTCCGGATCCTCGACGACGACGGTGAGGATGTGGCCCGGGGCACAGTCGGGACCGTCTACCTGAAGGCGCCGCCCGAACGCTTCGAGTATTTCAAGGCGCCGGAGAAGACCGCGGGCGCGTACCGCGGGACGCACTACACGATGGGGGACGTCGGGTACGTCGACGACGACGGCTACCTGTTCCTGACCGACCGGAGCGCGCACCTCATCATCACCGGCGGCGTGAACGTATATCCGGCCGAGGTCGAGGCCGCGCTCCTCACCCACCCGGCCGTCGGTGACGCCGGGGTCGTGGGCCAACCCGACGAGGAATGGGGCGAGATCGTGGTTGCCGCCGTGGAGCCCCAGCCGGGGGTCGAGCCGACCGCGGCCCTGGCCGCCGAGCTCGCCGAGTGGTGCCGGGACCGGATCGCGCACTACAAGTGTCCCCGACGCGTCGTCTTCGTCGAGGCGCTGCCCCGGCACGACAACGGCAAGCTCTACAAGCATCAGCTGCGGGAGCAGCTACGAGCCCAAGGGACCTGATGGGAATTTGTGACGGCCGCGTGGTCATCGTGACCGGATCCGGGCGCGGCATCGGCCGCGAGCACGCGCTGGCCTTCGCCCGGGAAGGGGCGAAGGTCGTGGTGAACGACCTCGGCGGCGACATGCACGGCGAGGGCGGGTCGCTGAGCCCGGCGATGGAGGTCGTGGAGGAGATCAAGGCCATGGGCGGCGAAGCCGTGGCCGACGGTGAGAACGTCGCCGACTTCGCCGGCGCCGGACGCCTCGTGCAGCGCGCGGTCGACACGTTCGGCCACCTCGACACGTTGGTCAACAACGCCGGCATCTTGCGCGATCGCATGCTCGTCAACATGGAAGAGAGCGAGTGGGACGCGGTGATCGCGGTGCACTTGAAGGGCGCGTTCGGTCCGACCCGGCACGCGGCCGCGTACTGGCGCGACCAGGCGAAGGCGGGCACTCCGGTGAAGGCGCGCGTGGTGAACACGTCGTCACCCTCCGGCATCTTCGGCAACGCCGGCCAGACCAACTACGGCGCGGCGAAGGCCGGCATCGCCGCGTTCACCGTCATTTGCGGGCTCGAGCTCGGCCGTTACGGCGTGTGCACGAACGCGATCGCGCCGGTCGCGCGTACGCGCATGACCGAGGCTCTCGGCATGGGCCCCGCGGCCGAAGGAACCTGGGACGGTCTCGACCCCGCGAACATCTCGCCGCTCGTCGTGTGGCTCGGCTCGAACGAGAATGACGACGTGAGCGGGCGTGTGTTCCTCGTCGACGGCGACCGCGTCTCGGTCGCCGAAGGGTGGCGGCGAGGACCCACCGCGACGAACAATCAGATGCGTTGGGAGCCGGCCCAGCTCACGAAGGTCGTCCCCGACCTCGTGGCGCAGGCCGCCGAGCCGTCGACCATGCTTTCGTGAGCCTGAGGAGGGCCGTGCAATGCCGATGAACCTTGACGCCGTGGGTGCCGTCTCCGACCCGGGCAAGAACACGTGGACGTCGAAGGACGCGCTGCTGTACGCGCTGGGCGTCGGCGCGGGCCAGACCGACGCCACCGGGTTCGAGCTCGAATTCACGACCGAGAACTCGCAGAACGTCCCGCAGCGCGTGCTGCCGACGATGCCGGTGGTGCTCGGCATGGGCGGCGGCCCCGGCCTCCCGAGCTGGGGCGAGTTCGACTTCCGCATGCTCCTGCACGGCGAGCAGGGCGTAACGGTGTTCGGGCCGATCCCGCCCGACGGTGAGGTCAACACCATCACGAAGATCGTCGGCATCTACGACAAGGGCAAGGCCGCGGTCGTTCGCCTCGAGGCCGAGTCGAACTACGCCGACGGCACGCCGGCGTTCACGACGCGCTTCGCGGCCTTCATTCGCGGCGAAGGCGGTTTCGGCGAGGACCGCGGGCCGGCCATCGCCGACCCGCCCAAGATGCCCGACCGCGCGCCCGATCACGAGGTCACGTACGCGACCCGAGCCGACCAGGCGTTGCTCTACCGGTTGTCGGGCGACCGCAACCCGCTGCACTCCGATCCCGAGATCGCAAAGTTCGCCGGGTTCGACAAGCCGATCCTGCACGGGTTGTGCACGTACGGTGTGACCGGGCGAGCGCTGCTGCACGAACTGTGCGGCTCCGACGTCGCCAAGTTCGGCTCGATGGACGCGCGCTTCTCCAAGCCGGTCATCCCCGGCGACACCCTCACGGTGAAGATGTGGGACGACGGCTCGGGCAAGGCGATCTTCCAGACGGTGAACCAGAACGGCGTCGTCGTGATCGACGGCGGGCGTTTCGCCAACGCCTAGGGTGGTCGCTGCGGTCGCGCCGCCCGTTTCCCGTGCGGACGCAACCACCCTCTGAACGGCAATCCGCGATTGCTCATTTCTGAGCAATCGCGGACGTGCGTCGGGGGTACCCGTCCGGCGGGCGCTCGCCCAGGTTTTCTGCTCGGCTGGCCCCGGTTTCCGGTGGTATCCGAGCAATGTCCGCTCGCTCACGGCCTCACACGTTCCGGAGCGCCACCGCCGCAGCTCCGATCAAGGGGCCGTCGGCGCCGAGCGCGCCCGGGACGACGCGCGTCCCGCGTGAGAACTCGAGGCGGCA
>DATMUX010000767.1:0-4962 GCA_035563695.1 Acidimicrobiia bacterium | reverse complement strand
CGTCGAGATCCTCAACAGCTGGCAGACGCTCGAAGACGCCTACGGCCCGAATCGAGCGGCGCGCGAGCGCGACGTTGCCGCGCTCGCCGGTCAGATCGACGCGCTCTGGGGTCAGGGTGTCGGGCGCGTCGGCATCTACTCGACCGCGTATCAGTGGGACGCGATCACCGGCGGCCACCGCATCACCCGCGATTGGTTCGCCGCGAACCCGGCCTGGCTCGCGGGCTTCTCGGGCTCCGAGGACGCCGTCGAGGGATGCACGTATCGCAGCTTCACGGGCGGACCCGTGCTCATGACGCAGTACCTCGGTGCCGACGGGCTCGACACCGACGCCTGGTGCGGCTGACCGGCGCTCTGTAGCGTCGACCGCAGCTGCGGAAGGAGCACTCATGGAATACCGGCGTCTCGGCCGTACCGCGTTGCGCGTCAGCCCGCTGTGCCTGGGCACGATGAACTTCGGGCCGCTGACGACCGAGCCCGACGCGCACGCGATCATGGATCGGGCTCTCGAGCACGGCATCAACTTCTTCGATACCGCGAATCGCTACGGCGGGCCGAAGGGCCCGGGCACGACCGAGGAGATCGTCGGACGTTGGTTCGCGCTCGGCGGCGGGCGCCGGGAGAAGGTCGTGCTCGCGACCAAGGTGTTCGGACCGATGACCGAGTGGCCGAACGACGGAGGACTGTCGGCGCGCCACATCCGCGACGCGTGCGACGCGAGCCTCCGCCGGTTGCAGACCGATCACATCGACCTGTACCAGATGCACCACGTCGATCGCGCGGCACCGTGGGAGGAGGTGTGGCAGGCGCTGGAGCAGCTCGTCGAACAGGGCAAGGTGCTGTACGTCGGCAGCAGCAACTTCGCCGGCTGGCACATCGTCCAGGCGAACGAGGCGGCGCGGTCGCGCCACTTCCTCGGGCTCGTGAGCGAGCAGAGCCTGTACAACCTCGCAGCCCGCACCGTGGAGCTCGAGGTACTGCCCGCCTGCCGCGCGTACGGCCTCGGCGTGATCCCGTGGAGCCCGCTCGCCGGCGGAATGCTCGCGGGCGGGATGACGGGCGGCGCGTCGACCGGCGACATCGCGCGCCGCAAGAGCGTGCAGCCGCGCTACGAGCAACGCCGCCCGCAGCTCGAACGGTGGGAGAAGTTCTGCGCAGAGCTCGGCGAGGAGCCGGCCGCCGTCGCGCTCGCGTGGCTGCTCCACCAACGGGGTGTGACGGCACCGATCATCGGCCCGCGCACGCTCGAGCAGCTCGAAGGCGCGTCACGGCGCGCGCTCGACCTGAAGCTCGACGACGACGCGGTGCGCCAGCTCGACGAGATCTTCCCCGGCCCGGGCGGCCAGGCACCCGAGGCCTACGCGTGGTGACGGATCGCACGACGATGGACGTCTTCGAAGCCCTCTACACGACCCGCGCCATGCGACGCGTGAAACCCGACCCGATACCCATCGACGCGCAGCAACGCATCCTCGACGCCGCGATCCGGGCGCCGAGCGGCGGCAACACGCAGAACTGGCGGTTCCTGCTCGTCGACGACCCCGGCGCGCGGGCGCAGCTCGGACCGATCTACCGCGAGTGTCTCGCCCAGCTCTGGGTCACGATCTACAAGGACCGGGTCGAGACCGCGAGCGCCCGGCCCGACGACCCCGAGAGCGCGCAGTTCTTGCGCATCCAGCGCTCCGCGCAGCATCTGGCCGACCACTTCGAGCAGTACCCGCTGTTGCTGTTCAGCTTCGTGCAGTTCGACCCGACGGGCGGATCGATCTTCCCCGCGACATGGTCGGCGATGCTCGCGGCGCGCGCCCTCGGCGTCGGTGCGTCACTCACGAGCGTGTTCCATTTCCAGATCGACTCGGTGCTCGAGATCCTCTCCGTGCCGAAGCAGGAGGGTTGGCTCTTCTCTTCGTGCGTGTGCTTCGGTTACCCGACCGGGCGATGGGGCGTCGCGGCCCGGCGCCCGGTGCACGAGGTGAGCTTCCGTAATCGCTGGGGCGAGCCGGTCGGATTCGAGGTTCCGGAGGCACTTTGGCCCTAGAGCGAGCTCGGCGCTCTCGGTAGCGTCGAGATCGCTCTCGTACACCCGGGGGAACGATCGTGCATAAGTTTTGGTCCTGGCTCGGACTGAACCTCGGCAAGCACTGGATCACCGTGATGGTCATCGGGGGCGTGCTCACGGTCGGGCTCGGCTACGGCATCACGAAGCTTCAGTTCTCCACGAGTCAGGGCAACTACCTCAACAAGACGGATCAGGTCTACAAGGACAACGTCGCGTACCAGAACCTGTTCGGCGGGCAGGCGATGGTGTCGCTCGTGACGATGAACGAGGGCCACAAGGTGGCCGAGCTGTTCACGCCCGAAGGCATCGCCCAGTGGCAAGCCGTCGAGAAGCAGATCCGCGATTCGGGCAAGGTGCTCGACGTTGTGAGCCCGCTCACCGCACTGCAGTGGAACGACAAGCTCATACAGAGCCCGAACGGCGATCCGACGCAAAGCGTTGCGGGCAAGGCGCTCACGGCCGCGCTCGCGAGCGAGACCGATCCGAAGTCGAAGGCGCTGCGCACCGCCGACGCGACCAAGACGCTGGCGCGCATCAGCGCGATCCCGCAATCGGAACGCGTGCTGACCAACCCGAAGTACGTCGACTTCCTCCTCCACGACAACACCGGCGCGATCCGCAAGCCCTTGCTCGCGGTGTTCCCCGACGACCGTCACGCGCAGATGGTTGTGCGGCTGAAGGGCAACCAATCCCTCACCCAGGAAGGCAACGCCGCCGACTTCGTGCAAAAGGCCGCCAAGGAGCAGCTGCACTTCCCCAACGCCCAGATCACCACCACCGGGGCGTCGAAGCTGCTGCAGAACCTCAACGACTATCTCACGGGCGGCATGGCCACGCTCGCGCTCATCGCCATCGCGATCATGACGGTCATCCTGGTCGCGCTCTTCAGCGTGCGCTGGCGGCTCCTCCCGCTGGGCATCGTGCTGATCGGCATCATCTGGGCGTTCGGGCTCGCCGGATACCTCGGCATCCCCCTGACGATCGTGACGATCTCCGGGTTGCCCGTGATGCTCGGCATCGGCATCGACTACTCGATCCAGATGCACGCGCGCGTCGAGGAAGAGGTCGTGATCGACCGGGCGCCGCACCCGATCCAGGAGACGTCGCGCAACCTCGGGCCCGCCCTGCTCGTCGTGACCTTCGACGCGATCTTCGCCTTCGCGGCATTGCACTGGTCGGCCGTGCCGATGTTGCGCGACTTCGGTCTGCTGCTCGCCGTCGGCGTCGCCGCGATCTGCATCAACAGCATCATGGGCACGCTCGCGATCCTCGGCATCCGCGAGTACAAGTCGCCCACCAAGGGCCACGACTTCCGAGAGGGACCGTTGGGCCGCCTCACCGTATGGTTCAGCTCGCTGCCCTACAAGGTTGCTCCGTGGTTCGCGGCCGCGAGCCTCCTCGTCTTCCTCGGCGGCATCGCGGTCGAGGGCAAGCTCACGCTGCAGACCGACCCGTCCCAGTGGGTCAATCAGCATTCCCAGGTGATCAAGGATCTCAACGTGCTCAACCGCGAGGTCGGGAGCTCGAGCGAGCTGGGCGTGTTCGTGAAGTCGAACGACGTGTTCGACGCCAAGACGGTCGACTTCCTCGACGACTTCACACGCGGCCAGCTGCACCAGCACCCGCAGACGTTGCTCACCGCGTCGGGCCTGGTCGCGACCGTGAGCGACCTGCTCGATGTTCCCGGTGCCAAGCACGTCACGCCGACGCCGGCCGACGTGAAGGCCGCGTTCGACGTCGCACCCCCTGCGATCCAGACGTCGACCGTGTCACGCAACGGCTCCGACGCGATGAACATCATCTTCCGCACCGGCGGCGGCTCGCTCGACGCGCGGGCGAAGGTCGTGCGCGAGATCCGCGCGACGGTGAAGCCTCCCGACGGCGTGAAGCTGACACCGTCGGGACTCGCGGTGGTCGGCGTCGGCCTGCTCGACAACCTCAACAAGAACCGGGTCATCCTCACATACCTCTCGGTCCTCTTCGTGTTCTTGTTCCTGTCGGCGCGGCTCCGCAGCGTCGTGCGTGCCCTGCTGTCGCTGGTGCCCGTGCTCATCGCGGTCGGCGCGGCGTCACTGTTCGCGTACGCGCTCAGCCTGAAGCTGAGCCCGATGACTGCGGTCGGCGGTCCGCTCGTTGTGGCCGCGTGCACCGAATTCACATCGCTGATCCTGTTGCGCTTCATCGAGGAACGCCGCCGCGGCCTCCATCCGCGTGAGTCGATGAATGTCGCCGCGTCGAGGACCGGTCGCGCGTTCATCGTGTCGGCCCTCACGGCCGTATCGGGCATCGCCGTGATCGCGACGTCGTCGCTCCCGTTGCTGCGCGACTTCGGCAAGATCGTGGCGCTCAACGTCGCGGTCGCGTTGCTGAGCGCCCTCGTGGTGCTGCCGCCGATGCTCGTGTGGGCCGACCGGCGCAACTGGGTCTCCCGCGGCATGGTGCCCAAGGACGTCCTCGAGAGCGCGAGCGAGGAACGGCAACCCGTCGGAGTATGAGACATCTTTCAGAGGTCTCACAGTCCGCTCTCAAACGCGCCGATCAGAATCGGCGGCGACGCGCCGCCCCCCGGAGCGCGAGCACCGAGCCGAAGGCACCCCACCGATGACGGAATCGGACCACACCTGGAACGCCGGCGGCGAGCCGCCCACCCCCACCCCCGCCGAGCGCGACGGCGCGCCGGCGTGGCCGCACTTCACTTGGCCGGACGCAGCATCCGGCGCGGCCCCGGACCACGAGCCGCTCGAACCGCTCGCCCCCCTGCCGCCCGCGCGTCCCTTCGACGACGCGCCGACTACACCGGCCCAAACCACGTCAGGCCAAACCGCATCGTCCCAAGCCACTTCGCCTCAAACCACATCAGCCCAAACCACATCTGCATGGTCCACGGGCCCGACGTGGCCGCC
>DATMUX010000766.1:0-4635 GCA_035563695.1 Acidimicrobiia bacterium | reverse complement strand
CGCCGACCGCTATGTCGACCGCGCGCTCGACGGTGCGGGCGCGATCCCGGCGCAACTCGAGCGCACGTCGCCGTTCCTCACGCACGCGGCGTTCACGACGCATACTTCCGAGCACCAGATGCTGCGCTATCTCCGGCGGCTCGCCGACCGCGACCTCGCGCTCGACCGCACGATGATCCCGCTCGGATCGTGCACGATGAAGCTCAACGCTACGGCCGAGATGGAACCGATCACGTGGCCCGAATGGGCGCGCATCCACCCCTTCGCGCCCATCGAACAGGCGGGCGGCTATCTCGCGCTGTTCGCCGATCTCGAACGCCGGCTGGCCGAGATCACGGGCTACGACGCGATCTCGCTGCAGCCGAACGCCGGTTCGCAGGGCGAGTACGCGGGCCTGCTCGCGATCCGCAAGTACCACGAGTCGCGGCGCGAGCCGGCGCGCACCGTGTGCCTCATCCCCGCGTCGGCCCACGGTACGAACGCGGCGTCGGCCGCGATGGCGGGAATGCAGGTGATCGTGGTCGCGTGCGACGACGACGGCAACGTCGACCTCGACGACCTCAAGGCCAAGGCCGTCGAGCACGCGGATCACCTCGGCGCGTTGATGGTCACGTACCCGTCGACCCACGGCGTGTACGAGGAACAGATCCGCGAGATCTGTGCGATCGTGCACGATCACGGCGGTCAGGTGTACCTCGACGGCGCGAACCTCAACGCGCTGGTCGGCGTCGCGCGGCCCGGGGCGTTCGGCGCCGACGTGTCGCACCTCAACCTGCACAAGACGTTCTGCATCCCGCACGGCGGCGGCGGACCAGGCGTGGGTCCGATCGGGGTGCGCGCCCACCTGGCGCCGTTCCTGCCGAACCATCCGCTGCGCGCCGAAGCGGGCCCCGCGACCGGAATCGGTCCGATCAGCGCGGCCCCGTGGGGATCGGCCGGCATCCTGCCGATCCCCTGGATGTACATCACGATGATGGGCCCGGCCGGCCTGCGCCGCGCGACGCAGATGGCGATCCTCAACGCGAACTACATCGCGCATCGTCTCGCGCCGTACTTCCCCGTTCTGTACACGGGCGCGAACGGCCTCGTCGCGCACGAGTGCATCATCGACGTGCGGCCGATCACGCGCGACACGGGGATCACCGTCGACGACATCGCCAAGCGTCTCATCGACTACGGCTTCCACGCGCCGACGATGTCGTTCCCCGTGGCGGGCACGTTGATGATCGAGCCGACCGAATCGGAGGATCTCGGTGAGCTCGATCGGTTCGTCGACGCGATGATCGCGATTCGCGCCGAGATCGACCGGGTCGGCTCGGGCGACTGGCCCGGCGGCGACAACCCGCTCGCGGGAGCGCCGCATACCGCCGAGGACGTCACCGCCGACGCATGGGCGCGCGCGTACTCACGCGAGGTCGCGGCGTATCCGGTCGCCACGCTGCGCCACGCCAAGTACTGGCCGCCGGTCGGGCGGATCGACGGCGCATACGGCGATCGCAACGTCTTCTGCAGCTGCCCCCCGGTCGGTACATACTGAGCCGATGGTCGAACGGATCGACGTCGACGTCTGCGTCGTCGGTGCGGGCTTCGCCGGCCTGACCGCGGCGCACCGGCTCGCGAGTGAAGGCTCGTCGGTCGTAGTGCTCGAGGCGCGCGATCGCGTCGGCGGCCGGATCTGGACCGAAGCCTTGCCCGACGGCACGCCCGTCGATCGCGGCGGCGCCTGGCTGGCGCCCAAGCACGACGCGATCTTCGGCCTCGCCCGGGAGGTCGGCGTCGGCACCTACAAGACGTACGTGCAGGGTGCGCACCTGCTGGTGGATGGCGAGCGCGTGCGCCGCTACCGCGGGTTGATCCCGAAGATCAGCCCGTTGGCCGTGGCGACGATCGCCGCCGCCCAGCTCCGCATCGATCGGATGGCGAAGCAGGTGCCGCTGGACGCGCCGTGGACGGCGAAGCGCGCGGCCGAGTGGGACGCGCGCACCGTCGCGTCGTTCCTGGATCGCCTGCGGATCAGCTCGGCGATCGGGCGCGACTTGTTCGAGACGGCGGTGCGCGGATTGTTCGCCGACGATCTCACCGAGGTGTCGCTGTTGCACCTGCTCTTCCTCGCGCACGCGCATCACGGCATCGGGAAGCTGTTCTCGATCACGGGCGGCGCGCAGGAGAACATGGTCGACGGCGGTGCCGGGTCGATCGCGCAGCGCGTCGCCGGCGGTCTGGGGGAGTCGGTGCGGCTTCGGACGCCGGTGCACGCGATCAGCCACAGCGACGACCGTGTGATCGTCGAAGCTCCGGAGGTCGTTGTGCACGCCGCGCACGCCGTCGTCAGCGTTCCTCCCGCACTCGCGCTCGAGATCCGCTTCGATCCCGCGCTCCCCGACGACCGCATGACGTTGTACCGCCACGCGGTCGCCGGGAAGGAGACGAAGACGCTCGTGGTCTACGACGAGCCGTTCTGGCGTGCCGCGGGTTTCAGCGGGCAGAGCGCGGGCCCCGGTTCCGCGGCCGAGGTGACGCTCGACGCCTCGCCGGCGTCGGGATCGCCGGGTGTGATCGCGTCGTTCACGTTCGGGCCGGTCGCGGAGCGTTACGACGCGCTCGAGCCCGAAGCGCGGCGCGCGGCGGTGCTCGACGCGCTGGTCGCGCGGTTCGGGTCGCGTGCGGCCCGGCCGGCCGACTTCGTCGAGACCGCATGGTGGACCGAGCAGTGGACGCGCGGCTGCTCGATGGCCCACCTCGCGCCGGGAATGCTCACGCGCTACGGGATGCTGCTGCGCGAGCCGTTCGGCCGGGTGCACTGGGCCGGAACCGAGACGGCGACGATCTCGCACGGCGCGATCGACGGTGCGGTGCGTTCGGGCGAGCGAGCCGCGGCCGAGATCCTCGACCGGGCGTAGCGGCCGCGCCCGGTCACGCACGCATCCGGCGGCGGTCGATCAGCTCGCGCGTCGCGTCGGCATGGCCGGCGTGGTGCGCGGTCTCCTCGATCAGATGCAACACGGTCCAGCGCAGATCGATCGGTTCGGACATGCCGAGCAGTTCGTGCGCGGGTAACGCATCGCCTTCTCGGCCGAGGCACGGCTCCTCGAGGCTCGCCGCACCGCGAATCAGCGCGTCCGTTGTCCGGCCTCGCTTCCCGGTACGCCTCGATGACGCTCGCCAAGGCGATCGACTCGGCAACGACGAACTCCTCTCCGCGAGCCGGGAACGGCTCCCCGCGCCACCGGCCGTTGATCCATCGCCACTCGACATGGGTCAGATGGTTCACGATCCCGATGATCGGAAGAAGCTTGCCGTCGGGTGTCCAGCGCGCCTGGGCGTCGGTCAGACCATCGGCCGTAGCGATCACTTCGGCACGTTGGCGTTGCAGGTACCGGACGAGAAGCTCGCGTTCGTTCGCAATCGGCTGCGGCACAGGTGCTCCGAAGGTCATCGGCTCAGCGGGTCGCGGCCCAGCCGCCGGGGGTCGTGCCGTCGGTGCGCACGAGGCGGTGCGCGAACAGCCAGCGATCACCTTCGGGGACGAGACGGTCGCGGTACCGGCCCCAGTGATCGACGCCCGCACCGGTCATCACCGTGAAGTAGCTCGACGCGCTCGCCTCCTGCGGCGACGCGACCTCGATGCGGACGCTCGCGACGTGGTGCTGCATGCGGCCGGGCGGTGTCGTGGCGCGCACGTCACCGCCGACGCCGCGGAAGAACGCGAGGATCTCGTCGCGACCCTCCGCGTGCGCCCCGCCGATGCCGTGCACTTCGAGCACGCTGTCGGTCGCGAACAGGGCGGCGACGTCGTCGAAGCGCCCGTGATCGGCTGCGTACGTGTAGGTGGCGATCGTGTGCCGGATCGACTCGCGCGCGGTGAGCTCCCACGTCTCCACGGGCGCGAACGTTAGCGAAGGCGCGATGTCGCCGCGCGCAGCACGTCGGCGAAGTCGCGGCGCGGCGCCGGACGCGGTGACGAGTCGTAGGTGTCGACACCGGAGCGGGCACCGATCAATGCCGGCGCGGCGGACCGGACACACGCGGTGGGAGCGGGGCGAAGCATCTCGGCCGCGACGAGGACCTCGCGCAGCGCTTTGGCATCCCCGCCGTGGTCGGGGTGCGTGGCGAGCACTCGCACGCGGAAGGCGCGGCGGATCTCTTCGGGTCCGGCATCGTTGCCGACGCCCAAGACGCGACGTGCGCGACGGCCGTCCATGGCCACCTCGTCCTTGAGTGAAACCGCGCCGCAGATCCTTCCGCGGCAGTGAATGATCGGCGCCCGCTATGCCGGCCTGAACCAAACAATCCCGACGGCGTCGGACGCGTGCTCGATCTCCACGACAACCGGGAGATCGAGTGCCAAATCGGACAGGTCGAGATCCTTGACGTTGCCGACGAGCCGCGGCCCCTCGTCGAGCTCGACCACGACGATCGCGTACGGAGGTGTGAACGCCGGGTCGACCGCACGATGCGTCACCGTCCAGGTGAACACGCGCCCGCGTCCCGACGCCGGGACCCACTCGGCGTCGAGCGACCCGCACGACGCGCACCGGTGCCGGGGTGGATGCCGCCACGTCGCGCACGACGCGCAGCGCTGCAGCCGCAGTTCGCCGCGGGCCAGGAAGCGGTAGAACTCCGCGGCCGCGCCCG